>DATKQA010000239.1:0-4968 GCA_035523835.1 Candidatus Sulfotelmatobacter sp. | reverse complement strand
GGCAAGCAGGTTGCAGAAGAACGGATCGCCGTCGGGGCGCGGATAGCACAGCCAGACGATGCGGCCGTTCCGGTCGATCAGCGCATTGAGGATGCTGTTGCCGACGATGGCGAGGTCGAGATTCTGCTTGGCTCGGCGGTCGGCCGTATGTTCGAGGGGCATCGCGGCCGGCGTCAGTCCCGGCATCGCCGCGCACACCGATTATGCACTGCGGGCGGCTGCTTCCGACCAACAGCGACGGAATTCTCCATGATACCCACCTCCGCATGGACTCGCTGACGCCCGGGCATGCTCAGCCGCTCCCATGCAGGATAGACATCCTTTCGAAATTTCCAACAGTTTGAAATGCACCGCCTTAACCGCCGGGAAGATCCATCGTCGAGGCCCCGGCCGCGTTCGCCGCACGCCTGGTGTCCGCGGCGCGGCGGATTTGGCGATCAGAGCGTGGCGTTTGCCGCTACGATGCGGCCGTCTTCTTCGACGGCGGCATGGCCGGCTGTGCGACCTCGGCGCCCCATTCGGCCGCCAGCTTCTCCTGCGCCGCGACCAGCTCGGCACGCTTGCCGCGCGCGTTCGAATCGATGACGGCCTGGGCCAGGAACGGCATCGCCCAAAGCAGCGCGAACGAAGCGCCGGCCGAGCCGTACATCAACAGCCAGATATAGGGATCGCCGAGCAGGGCGAAGGCCGAGGATATGGTGTTGCTGCGGCTCCACAGCATGTTCAGCACCGGCGCCACGCCGGCGATGTTGAGCGCCACCATGCAGGGCAACGCACGCCGCGCGCTGCCGGTCTCGAACAGATAGGAGACCACCGTCGGCGCCATGCCGATCACCAGGACGATGAAGCTCGGCGGCGACAGGCCGAGCAGGCAGGACGCGCCGAGCAGCACCGCCAGGATGCCGAGCAGGCTGACCCTCTGCGCGCCCACCGGCTTACCCGTCTTGCCGCGCGCCGGCGCCGGCGCAGCCTTGGCGGCGACCTTGACGGCGCTCATGCGATGAAGTGCCCGAACACGCTGGTGAGCCCGGCCAGCAGCAGACCGAAGGCGATCATGGTGGCCAGCCACTGACCCCAGGTGGCGGCCTTGGCGGCGCGCGCGCCGCCGCCCTGGTCGATGGCGGCGATGGCGGCGGCGAGGTTCTGGTGCATCCGCTTGGCGTTGCCGAAGGCCGCCTCGTCACGCTCGGTCAGCTCGGTCAGCTTCATGCGGCTGAGCAGATGGGCGATGTCGCCCTTCACCGCCAACCCCGGCATCTCGTCCAGCAGGCGCTGGCGCAAACTCGCGCTATGGATCGCCTTGATCACCGGCACCAGTGTGCTCGCGGCCCAGGCGCAGAGTGCGTGCATCGGCACCGGCCGGTGATAGCGCTGCATCTCGGCCAACAGGTGCACCATGGTGAGCGCCTGCTTGAGCGGCGTCTTTTCCGTGCGGCCGATCTCCACCAGCCGGCGCTCGAAATGACGCGAGCGTGCCGCCAGGAAGCCGGCGACATGGCGGTCGAGCAGGTGGCGCGGCGTCTCCGCCGCGGCGGCCGCCTTGTCGAGCGCCACCGGCAGATCGTTGAGCGTCTCCGCCGCCCCCTCGACCAGCGGGCTGAGACAACCGAGGTGCTGATTCAATTCATAGAGGCAGCGTTCCAGCCCGCCGCCGAGCGCCGGCTCGCGCACGATGGTCCTGAGCGAAGCGGCGACCGGCTGCGGCAGGCCCTGCGGTTCCGACGGCAGAAAGCCGGCCTGCTCGGTCAGCACCGGGCTGGCGAGCAGCGCCGCCACGGAACGGGTGCGCTCGCGGTCGCCTTCGGCCAGAATCGTCGCCATCAGCGGGCCGATGCCGTCGCGCATGACGCAGAGGTCGCGGAAGCGCACCGGCCCCAGCGGATCGAGCACGTGGCAGACGCGGGCGACCAGTTCCGCCTCGCTGTCCTGGTAGCCGGGATCGGCGGCGGCGTCGCGGCTGAGCGCCGTGCGGATCCGCTCCGAGGCGGTGGTGTCGGCCAGGCTGTGGCGCACCCAGATGTCGAAGCCCTGTTCGCGGATCGCCGCGGCGGCCTCGCGCACCTTGTCGCCGAACTCGTGCGCCAGCAGGCGGGGCTGGCGGAACTCGCGGCCGAGGAAGACGAACGGCCGCGGCGCCTGGCGGTCGCCCACCCATGGCCGCGGCCGGCCCCAGGTGTTGTTGCGCCAGCGCCGCACCTGCTCCACCCCCCAGCGCAGACCCTGGTCGTCGTTCAGCAGGCCCTGCAGCAGGCCGTCGATCATCGGCGAGAAGCGCAGCCGGCCGACGATCGTGGCATAGGATCCGTTCTCCACCCGCCGGCGATAATTGTCTTCGACCTTGGCCGGATCGTTGCCGCTGAGCAGCCCGGCGATGGTGACGCCAAGCGCGTAGTAGTCGCCGATGATGGTGCCCTCGCCGCGGCCTTCCGGCAGCGCCGCGGCGCGCTCGAGCGGCTCGTAGATCGAAGGTTGTGCGGCGCCGGGCAGGCCGGCGACGCATTGACCGAGCACCGGCGATTGCCGTTCCTTGCCGAGGAAATAGATATTGTCCGGGCGGATGGCGCGATGGCTGAGGTCGCGCGCCGCCAGCGCCTCCAGGGCATCGAGCAGCGGCGGCAGGATATGCCCGTGCAGCTCCTGCGCCGTGATCGGTCCGGTTTCGGCGAGCGTGCCGCCGTCGGGCCGTTCCAGGACGACGATGTTCTTGAGCCGTCCGTCGCCGCCGACCGGTGCGACGCCGGCGGCCAGCGGATTGATCAGGCCGGGCACGCTCTGCGTCAGCAGCGACTGCAGCACCCGCTGCCGCTGCGGCAGGGCCAGCTCGCTCGAGAGCGCGCAGACGGCATAGTCCGGATGCTGGGTGTCGATCGCCCGATAGGCTTCGAGACCGCGCGCGTCGAACGCGGCCAGGCGCTGATCGCCGAACACGCGATAGCGCCCGTCGGGCCCCACGGGCTCGCCGCCGAACGTCTCCGACTTCGCATTCTCAGCCACGGCGCCAATCCAGAACCGTTCCGCCCGCCGGCGGGCAGAATTCCGCCGCCATGGCAGCATGGATGCGCTTAAGAATGGCTTAAGCCCTGAAACGGCCGCCGCGCAGGATTCCGCCATGCGGTCCGTGTATATGCGCCGTGGGACGTCTTTTGGCGCCAAGGCGGGAATGAAGCGGTCGATCGTCGCACTCGCGGCCCTGGCGGCAGCCGGTCTGGCGTGGCCGGTTGCCGCGCCGGCCGACATGTACGACCTGCGCCAGTCGGACAACGACATCGCCGTCGAGACGGGCGTCACCCGCTTCCAGTATCGCGAGACGGTTGGCGGCAGCGTTCTCGACAGCGAGAAGAGCTATCTGCCCACGGTGACGCTTTCCGGCCGCATCCTGACCGACGCGCAGGCGCCCGGCCTGCTGCAGAACCTGTACCTGGAACTGCACGAGCAGGGCGCCTTCGGCACCGCGAACTATGTCGGCTCGCTGCAGGACGGCACGCCCTTCGACGGCAGCACCAGCGAGCGCATTCTGAATTTCTCCGCCCGCTTCGGCCATGGCTTCGAGATCGGCGGCAACGCCATGCTGGTCGCCTTCGGCGACATCGGCTATCGCGACTGGTCGCGCAACCTGCAAGGCCCCGGCGGCTACGGCGAGGAGTACGGCAACACCGAGGCCATGGCGGGCCTGCTCGGGCAGATCTCGCCGCTGCCCCGCCTGGTGCTGTCGCTGGAAGGTGCCGGCGGCCTGACCTTCCGTTCCAGCATGACCGCCGGCGCGCCGTTCAACGCGACCTTCGATCTCGGCTCGGAACCGACTTGGCGCACCGGCGGCAGGATCGGCTATGCCATCACCAAGAGCCTGGAGATCACCGGCAGCGCCGACTATACGCGACTGAAGTTCGGCGCCAGCCGGCTGGTCGACACCGCCGTCGGGCCGGCCTTCGAGCCGGACAGCAGCACCCAGGAAACCACCGTCCAGCTCGGCCTGGCCTATCATTTCTTTTGAATATGGCGAAGCGGCGAAGCAGCGCCGCCGCGGCGCTCAGCGCGCGTGCAGGTTGGCCACCAGGAAGGCGTGCACCGCGGCGATCGCGGCATCGCGCGCCGCCGGGTCGGGTCCGACATTGGCGCCGTGCTTCCGGCAGGATTTGAAATAGGCGGCGACCGCGGCCCGGTCCTGAGTCGGATGATCCCTGTGATCGACCCTGAGATAGCGGCCCTCGGGTATGTCGTAGCGGACATCGCAATCGGCGAAGACCTCGGCGCGCGCGTCGTAGGTGACGCTGCCGCTCGGCCGGTCGAAGTCGTGATAGGCATGGGGATAGCCGACGAAGGTCACCGGGTTGCCCATGGCGCGGAACCAATCGGCATATTCGCGGCAGGGCGCGATCGGCGTGTAGTTGTCGGCCTCGCCGTGCAGGAACAGCAGCGGCGCCTTGTCGGTCGCCCGGTCCAGATAGGTCGTGCCGCAATAGGCGTAGAAGGGGATATGCACGGCGAAGTGCAGGTCGTCGTCGATCAACCCCCGGCGAAGCGATTCGAGCGCCGTCCAGGCCGCCACCTGGCCGCCGCGCGAGAAGCCCATCACGCCGATGCGCGCGCGGTCGAAGCGCGCGTCGCGCGCCAGGAATATCAGCCCCTCGAAGGCGTCGGCGACATTGGCCCATTCCGACAGGCTGGCCTGGTTGGTATAGGTTTCGCTGACGCCGCGCGGCGCGAAGCTGTCGATCACCAGCGCGGCCACGCCCCAGGCGTTGAGCCGCGCCGCCCAGGCCTGCATGTCGGCGCCGTCGTACTTCATGCCGCCGCTGCCGTGCATCACCAGCATCGCCGGCATCGGCTGCGCCGCCGCCTTGGGCAGGTAGAGGTCGGCGGTGACCGTGACGTGCTGCTTGCCGGCTTCCAGCTTGCGCGAAATGGTCAGCGGACCGAGCGGCGTGATCGAGGCGAAGCTGACGTGCTCGATGCCGGCGGTGTCGGGAC
>DATKQA010000238.1:0-2186 GCA_035523835.1 Candidatus Sulfotelmatobacter sp. | reverse complement strand
ATTGCGCACTTGGTGCTGAGCCACACGCGATTCGGCCGTTATGTCTACATGGTCGGCGGCAACCGCGAGGCGGCGGAATATTCCGGCCTCAACGTGAAGCTCATCCTCGGCAGCGTCATGGTCATCGCCGCGATCTGTTCCGGCATCGGCGGCATGCTCGGCGTGGCGCATTTCGGCAGCGCGCAGCAGAACGAATTCGATACCTATCTGCTGGATTCGATCGCGGCCGTGGTGGTCGGCGGCACCAGCCTGTTCGGCGGCCGCGGCGGCATCGGCAATACCATCGTCGGCCTGTTCGTGCTGGGCGTGCTGAACAACGGCCTCGACCACGTCGACATCGACAGCTTCCTGAAAATCCTGATCCGCGGCCTGATCCTGCTGGCGGCGCTCATCATCAACGTCTATGCGCAGCGCCTGCGCGCGGCGGCGGCGAAATAGCGAAGGCTGGGTCAGGCGAAGGCCGGTCGCCAGTCGCGCAGCGCTCTTGCCGCCTCGCTCACCGCGCCGACGGTCGGGAAGTCGGAGGTCTCGACCAGCATCCGCCGCGCGAGGCGCAGGCTCCTGGCTTCGCAGGCCGCCCGCGACCTTGTATCGGCGATCGTTTCAAAATCGGCATTGTGCGCCAGGCCGAGGATGCGGCGGACGATCTTGGCCGCCGAGAAGCCGACGGTGTCGCGCCAGAGATCGTCCATGTAGCGATCTCGTTCGGCCGCGAGCGCGGCGGCGCCGTCGGCACTCTCGAACAATGTCGCCGGATAGGCGTCGCCCGTCGCCTGGTGGCGCCAGAGGCCGAGAAACTTGCGGCGAAACGCGGTCCAGACCTCTTCGACCGTCTCCAGCACCCAATGTTCGAAGTCGCGCCGCGCGCCGTGCGTGTCTTCGTGGCCGGCGGAGGCGAAATAGGCCATGAGGAGGTTGCTCAGGACCGCGCCGATATCGAAACCCATCGGCCCGTAGAAGGCGAATTCCGGATCGATGATCTGGCTGTCGGTCTCCGTCACCATGATCGAGCCGGTATGCAGATCGCCGTGGATCAGCGCCTCGGGACTGGCGAGGAATTTCAGCTTGAGGCGTGATATCGCCACATGCGCATCGAGATCGCGGCGGAAGCCGGCGGCCGCGTCGTCGAGCCAGGGCGAGGTCCAGCGGTTCTGCTCGGCAAGCCGATAGGGATCGGTGAAGATCAGGTCCTCGGTGATCTTGCAGAGCGCGCTATTGCCGGCAAAGGCGGCGATGCCCTGCTTTTTCTCCGCCGCGGGCAGCGCGAAGTCGGAGGTCAGGAAGAGCGTCCGGCTGAGAAAATCGCTGATGTGCTCGACGAAGCGTGGATAGCGCGTGCCGGCGATGAGGCCCTTGCGCATGATGATATGCGGCTCCAGGAGCTGCATGACGATCAGCGCAAGCGGCTCGTCCTGGTGGAACACGGCCGGCACCCGGTCCGGCGCCAGCACCGCCTGCCGCCGCAGCGCCAGGCACTCGTAGTGCGAGCGCGAGAGCGGCAGCGGCCAGCTTTCGCCGACGAGGCGCACATAGGGCAGTGCCTGCTTGACCACCAGGCCGCCCGTTGTGCCCTTGACGATGAAGACGAGGTTGAGATTGCCGTCGCCGACCTCGGCGATCGACCAGGCGGACGGCGCGCCGCCGAGCCGGGCGGCGACGGCCGGCAGCCCGGCGAGATAGCGGCGCAGGCCGGCCTCGTCCAGGATCCGGTAGTCCGCCGCTGCGCTCATTTGAAATGCGGCATCACTTCTTCGCAGAGCAGCCGGAGCGCGTTCATCACCAGGGCATGCGGAATCAAGCTGCCGCCGTTGAGCTCGGCCAGAATGCCGTCGAGGCCGAGCTCCTCCCGCAATTCCCGCAGCCGGTCGGTCACCTGCCCGGGCGTGCCGACGATGATCTTGTCGCGCAGCGCCTCCTCATAGGTGACATTCTGCAGCCGTTCGGCGCGCGCCGCCCGTTCGGCCCGTTCGGCCAGCTCGCGTTCTTCCGTGGTCAGCGCCTTGGCGGTCTTCGCCGATCCCTCCAGGCCGGCGCCGGTCTGCCGGTAGAGCCGCATCAGGCTTTCCTCCGGCTCGTCGCGCGCGCGCTCGGCGGTTTCCGCCACATAGACCGGCACGCGCAAATAGACCTCGCCCTCGCCGGGGTGCCCGGCCGCCCGATAGGCCGCGCGGTAGCTTCGCACCAGC
>DATKQA010000237.1:0-2204 GCA_035523835.1 Candidatus Sulfotelmatobacter sp. | reverse complement strand
GGTCTGCGCGAGCCAGGCGAGCAGGTTGCGCCAGAGCGGGCCGTAGCCCTCCCAGCGCAGAAACGCGCTGGGCACCCAGTGCGGCCCGATATCGGAGGTCCAGGCGGCGGTCCGGCCCTGGCCGTGGCGGCCGGCGACCAGCAGCGGATGGGCGCCGTGTTCGGCGGGCAGGCGGGCGATGACCTCGGCCCCTTCCTTGGCCACAACCTCATTGGCCCCGAGCAGGAGAGGCCAGGGCGTGGGCAGGCCGGCGAGGATGGGGTGCGCGGGCTTGAGGATGTCCGGCTGGAAGCCCTCCGGCACCTCGATGCGGTCATCATAGGGCAGGCAGGAGACCGGAAGCGCCTCTTCAACGGCCGTGCGGCGCCAGCGCGCGCGGCCATCGATGCCCTGGAAGCTGAAATAGCCGCCGATCATGGCAAGCCCCCCGCCGGCCGCCGTCCATTGGCGCAGCAGCTTGAGACGGTTCGGCACCGGCGAGCCGTTCAGCCAGACCGAAGGCGGCAGGAGCAGCGTATTGGCGCCGATATCGGACAGCAGGATGACCTGGAATTCGGCCAGCCCTTCGGCTTCGAAAGGAAAGCGCTCGGCCGCTTCATGGGCCGGCATATAGGTCAGGTTGAAAGCGCTGCCTTTCAGCGCATTGACGAGTGGCTCCGCCCCGAGATGGAAGGTGGCGCTGCCGAATTGGTCGAAACCTTTGAAATGCGTGGCGGAGGTGATCCAGCTTTCGCCAACCAGAAGGACATTCGTTTTTGTCACGGGAAACTTTTCGCTGAGACTGTCAGGGGGTCGAGATCGACGAGACGACCCCGGACTGACCGGACTGACGTGGAGTGAACCGGTTTGGTCGGACCATCTGGCCCATGTCGTGCATGCCGTGTGGAGAAGGGTGTGATGGTCGGCGGGAGAAGTAAACCGATTTACTAATCGCGTGTCGCGCCCTTTTTCGTCAAGCGGGAAAAGCGGAGCGGCTGCCTTGGCCTGGGCGCCCGGGGCCGGGTCTGGCGGTTGCGAACGGCGCCGCCAGAAAATTTCACATTTTCTGACCCTTGGTTAACTTATTGAAATCAAACACATTGACAGCGGGCAATGTGTCAAAATCGCAAAAATCATCAGATCAAGCCGGCGGCGGCGCCACGGAGGCGCGCCGGATGACTTCCATCGGGATGCGCAGGCGACGCTCCGGCGCGGCCGTGCCGGCAATCTCATGCATCACGATGTCGAAGGCGGCGGCCCCTATGGCCGCCACATTCTGCCGCACGGCGGTAATCGGCGGGTCGAACAGTGCCAGCGGCTCGACATCGTCGCAGGTGACGACGGAGATATCCGTGCCGATGCGCAGGCCGCGGCGGCGCAGGCAGGGCAGGAGGCCGAGGAAGATCTCGTCGCTGCCGACGAAGATCGCCGTCACCTCGGGATGGGTGCGGAGCAGGGTCTCGGCCGCGGCGGCGCCGGCCTCCGCGGTATAGGCGCCGTCGATGACGGCGACCGCCTCGCAGCCGGGGCCGGCGTCGCGGATGGCGCTGAGGAAGCCGGCCTTGCGCTCCTCCGCGCTCATCAGGCCGGTGGGGCCGGAGAGCATGGCCAGCTTGCGGTGCCCGGCTTCGATCAGCAGCCGCGCCGCGTCGCGGGCGCCTTGGGCATTGTCGCTGAAGACGCCGGGCAGATCGGCACCGGCAATGTCCTCATCGATCAGCACGAAGCGCGGCATGCCCGCAACCGCGGCGCGGAGGCGCCCGTCATCGGGATGGTTGGTGACGAAGAGCATGCCGTCGACATGATTCCGGTCGAGCCGCCGGATGTAGTCGAACTCGCGCTCAAGGCGGTTGAGGGTCGCGCAGAGCAGCACGCCATAGCCACGGGCCGCTGCCGCCGCCTCGACGGAAGCGGCCAGCCGGGCGAAGAAGGGGTTGTCGATTTCCGGCAGAACGAGGCCGATCGTCTCCGACCGTCCGCGGCTGAAGGACCGTGCGAGCGGGTCGGGTGCATATTGCAGCGCCGCGACCGCCTGGTCGATCCGGCGCGCGGTCTCTTCCGGCAGGCGCATGGTCCGGTTGAGGTAGCGTGACACTGTGGTGGCCGACACGCCGGCGGCCTTGGACACATCCTTGATCGTCGCCCTGCGGGCCAATGCCGTCTTCCTTTAAACCCGCGGCAGCGCGCCAGGGGCAGGGCGCGTTCGGAAGACGGATCGTAAAAAC
>DATKQA010000236.1:0-3674 GCA_035523835.1 Candidatus Sulfotelmatobacter sp. | reverse complement strand
GCTGCTGGCGCCGGCAACCTGGATGGCGTCACGCACTGCCGCGGACTACGAACGGCAGCACAATATGCCGCTCGCCACCGAACTCACCTATGCGCAGGCCCTGGTCGACTCCGGCAATGACGAGGCCACGCTCGAGGACGTCGGCTTTCTGAGCTGCGATCACGCGACGGTCACCGCCGGTGCTTTCGTCAGCTTTTACGGCAGCGACCGGACCCACGACACGCCGAGCTTGCTGCCGCAGATCGATCCGCCAATCCTGGTGATCGCCGCCGGCAAGGATCAGGTGGTGCGCGACCTGCCGCAGCAGGTGCAGCCGCTTGTCGACGATACCGGCCGCATCACCCTGGTGAGCATCGCCGACGCCGATCACTTCTTCCACGATCTCTTTGCCGAGGACGCGGTCGACGCCATCGTCAAATTTCTTCAGGCCAAGATGCCGCAGTGACGGCGGCGGCGGCAATCAACGCTCTTTCTATGCACCCGTCCATTCGCTGGTGAAGGCCGCGGCATCGACCGCCGGCCGCGCCGGCAAGGGTTTGGCCAGAGTGCCGAGATAGAGAAAGCCGACGATCGCGTCGGTCGTCTGCAGCCCGAGGGCTTGCTTCACGGCGGCGTCATAGGCCGGCGCGCCGGTTTTCCAGACGCCGCCGAAGCCGAGCGCGTGCGCCGCCAGCAGCACGTTTTGCGCCGCCGCACCGGCGGCGAGCAATTGTTCGACCTGGGGAATTTTCGGGTGCTCCTTCAACACCGCGGCGACGGCGACGATCAGCGGCGCGCGCATGGCCTTGGCCCGCTCACGCTCGATCTCGTCGGCGCCGGCATCCGGCTGCCGCGTGCGCAGGGTCCGTGCCAGAAGGTCGCCGAATGCCGCCCGCGACGCTCCACGGATGCAGATGAATTTCCACGGCCGGAGCCGGCCGTGGTCGGGCGCTGCGACCGCCGCACCGAAAATCTGCTTCAGCGCCGCCTCGTCGGGCGCCGGCTCCACAAGACCGCCGGCGGACACCCGACTGGTCAGATTTTCCAAGGCCTGCATGACAAATCCACCTTGCCGACGGAAGGCCGGAGTCTGCCTCTCCGGCGGCGGCGGTGCAAGATCAGGCGCCGGCGGCTGCCGTCCAGGGCAGGGAAATCTCGGCAATGCCGAACTGCTCGCCGCGCTCGCGCGCAACCGCGCTTGGGCAGGCATAGAACACGGGATAGACGGTGCGCGGCGCCGCCACGGTTTTCTGCTTCGCCGCCAGCGCCTCGAACACGTCCGCCGGCAGGCGATGGTCGGCAACGATGCGCTCGACGCCGCTCACGTCGATGCGTGGGGCGTGGAAGGCCTCCTCCAGGCTCATGCCGAAAGTGGTCAGGAAGGAGATGAGCTGGGCCACCGCGGGCATGATGCGCCGCCCGCCGCTGGCGCCGACGGCAAACCGCGGCTCGCTGCCCTTGGTCACGATCACCGGACACATGTTGGCGAGCGGTCGCTTGCCGGCGCCGATGGAATTCGGCTGGTCGGGCCGCGTGTCGAACCACATAAGCCCGTTGTTCATCATGATGCCGGTCTCCGGCAGCATGACCTTGGAACCGAACAGCGACAGCAGCGTCTGGGTCAGCGCCACCATGTTGCCTTCGGCATCGACGACGTTGAAATGGGTGGTGCAGCTCTCGCCCCGCGTATCGCCCATGGTCGCGAAACGTTCGCGATAGGCCTCGAGCAGCGCCGCGGCGAGCGCGCTGTACCAGGCGGCATCCGGCGCCTTGCCGGCCTTGCCGCCGATCGCCTGCAAGGTTTTCTGCAGGGTCGGCCCGGCGGTAAGGCCCGGGACGGTATTGACCGTGACCCCGGCATGGTCGAAGGCCAGGGGCTCGACCAGACGCGCGCGATAGCGGCCGAGGTCGTCGAGCGTGATCTTCGAGCCGCCGGCAGCGAGGTCGCGCGCCAGCGCCGCGGCGATCTTGCCTTCGTAGAAATCGCGCGGACCTGCTTCGGCCAACCGTTTCAAGGTTTCGCCGAGCCCGCCGAGCTTGAGCCGGAGCGGCTCGCCGAGTTCCGGCGTGAACGGCGCGTAATGGCCGCCGACGAGATAGGTGGCGGCGCTGGTCGCGAAGCGGGCGAAGTCGGGCGCGGCGGCGGCGATCTTGAGGCTGGCGAACCAATCGACCAGCAGGCCACGTTCGGCCTGCGCGATGGCCGGCGCCAGCACGCGCCGCCATTCCCAGGTGCCGAAGGTCTCCAGCGCCAGGGCCATGCCGGCAACCTGCCCGGGCACGGCGATCGAGGGATAGCCCTTGAGGTTGCGGTCTTCTTTCACCGCCGGCCAGCCGAAGATGTCGCCGCCGGTGCCGGCGACCAGCGGATAGTCCGCCGGATCGAGGCCGGCCGCGGTGACCAGGCCGAAATCCACCACCGAAACCTTCTTCGTCCTGGCGCTGTAGACGACCATGTAGCCGCCGCCGCCCATCCCGCTCATCCAGGGTTCGACGGTCGGGATGGCGAAGCCGACGGCAACCGCTGCATCGACGGCATTGCCGCCTTCGGCCAGCACCTTGGCGCCGATATCGGCGGCGAGCTGGTTCTGCGCCGAGACCACGCCGCGCGTGGAACGCACCACCTTCTTGGTGATCTCGAGTGTGCGGGAAAAATTCTCGATCATGCCTTGGGGTCCTCCCGGGAACAGTATCGGCGGCTCACGCGGCGCCGGCAATCAACGCGATGCCGCAGGCCAGGAGCGCAATGCCGGCAAGTTCGAGCCGGCTGATCGGCTCGCGAAAGATACGGAGCGATATGGCGTAGCTGAACAACACCTCCAGCAGGCCAAGCGTGCGCACGTGCGCCGCCGGCTCCAGGGTCATGGCGGTGAACCAGCCGGCCGAGGCCGCGGCGCCGGCGCAGCCGGCCAGGAGCGACAGGCGCCATTCGCGCGCCAACGCGCGCATGACGGCGGGACTGCGCAGCGCCAGCCAGCCGCCGAGCAGCACCGACTGGATGACCTGGGCCCAGACCAGGGTGACGGCGGCGGCGATGAAGGCCGACTGGCCGTGCAGCGCGAGCGAGGCGCCGCGATAGCCGACGGCGGAAATGGCGAAGCCGGCGCCGGAACCGAGGCCGAAGCGCGCCGCCGGCTCGGTCCAGGCGCGCAGGAAGGCGCCGGCGCCGGTCTGCCCCGTCTGCGGCGAGAGCAGGATGACGCCGAGGCTGGCGAGCAGGATGGCCAGCGCCGCCGTCCACGACAGCGGATCGCCGAGGAAGACGATGGAGAACACCGCCACCTGGATGATCTCGGTCTTGGAATAGACCACGCCGACGGCAAAGTTCCGCTCGGCCATGGCACGCAGCAGCATGGCGGTGGCGGCGATCTGGCCGAGCGCGCCGACGCTCACCCAGAAGACGAAGCCGAGGTTCGGCGCCGGCATGGGCAGGCCGCCGACGCCGCGCACCGCCGCGAGCCAGAGCAGCGCGAAGGGCACGCCGTAGAGGAAGCGGACCAGCGTGGCGCCGAGCGTGCCGAGATCCTTGATCAGGTGGCGCTGGGCCGCATTGCGCACCGATTGCGCGAAGGCACCCCAGACGGTGAGCGGAATCCAGAGCCAGGGCAGCGCGCTCACCCCTGCCGCCACGTCCCGCCGAGCCGCGTCCTGTTCCCGCCAATTTCAGCCAATTCCAACCAATTCCCGCCAATTTC
>DATKQA010000235.1:0-4474 GCA_035523835.1 Candidatus Sulfotelmatobacter sp. | reverse complement strand
CGGCGGTGGCCGCCGCCCGCGGCGGGGTCGCCGATCAGGGCCTGATCCGCGCCGCGGCCGGCGCCGCGACTCAGGCCGCCTACCAGGCGGCCCTGGTGCTGGCCGCCGGCGCCGAGGACGGACATCCCTTCGCGCTGAAATATCGCCTGTTCGAGGCCGGGCGCTGGCCGCTCGGCATCGTCGGCGCAACCTTCAACCTCTTCTAGGCCCATGGCGAAGACTGCCGCCGCCCATCCGCCGCTGCGCATCGCCACCTGGAACATCAATTCCGTGCGGCTGCGCATCGCCGGCGTCTGCCGCTTCCTCGAGCGCTGGCGGCCGGACGTGCTCTGCCTGCAGGAGACCAAGGTGCAGGACGCGGATTTTCCCGCCGCCGCGTTCGTCGCGGCCGGCTATCCGCACATCACCATGCGCGGCGAGAAGAGCTACAACGGCGTCGCCATCGTCTCCCGCATTCCCTTCGAGGGCATGCGCTTCGAGGGCTGGGCCGGCAGGACGGACTGCCGGCATCTTACCGTCGACCTGCCGGGCGGCATCGAGCTGCATAACTTCTACGTGCCGGCCGGCGGCGATATTCCCGACAGCGCGGCCAATCCGAAATTCGCCCACAAGCTCGACTTCCTGCGCCACATGACCGAATGGTTCGCCGCCAAGCGCGATCCGGCGGCGCGGCGCATCCTGGTCGGCGATCTGAACGTGGCGCCGCTCGAGAGCGATGTCTGGTCGCACAAGGCGCTGCTCAAGGTGGTGAGCCATACGCCGATCGAGGTGGAACTGATGAACGGCCTGATGGCGGCGCACGACTGGGTCGATGCGGTACGCCATTTCGTGCCGCCGACCGAGAAGCTCTATAGCTGGTGGAGCTATCGCTCGCCCGACTGGAATGCCGCCGACAAGGGTCGCCGCCTCGACCATATCTGGGTGACGCCGCCGCTCGGCAAGCAGTTGCACGGCGCCGAGGTGGTGCGCGAGGCGCGCGGCTGGGAGACCGCCTCCGACCATGTTCCGGTCATCGTCAGCTTGCACGGCGCGGCGTGAATCCCATGGTGCGAAACCTCGATCCCTTCTTCGCTCCGAAGAGCGTCGCCGTGGTCGGCGCCGCCGAGCGCGCCACCTCGTCCGGCGGCGCGGTGCTGCAGAACCTGCGGATCGGCGGCTATCCCGGCATCATCTATCCGATCAATCCGAAAGGCGGCAGCGCCTTCGGCCTCGCGGTGCTGCTCTCGCTCCGCGCCCTGCCGGCGCCGGCCGAGCTTTGCATCATCGTGATCCGGCCGGACCTGATCCCCGAGGCGCTCAAGGAGGCCGCCGAGACCGGCCATCGCCATATCCTGATCCTGCCCGGCGGCTTCGCCGAGGCGGGGCCGGAGGGGCAGAAGCGCGACACCGAGGTTCGCGCCTTCGCCGCCGCGGCCGGCCTCACCATCGCCGGGCCGAACTGCGCCGGCATCATTCACCTGGCCCCGGAGCTGCGCTTCGGCGCCACCTTTCTGCGCGACTTTCCACCCGGCGGCGGCATCGCCCTGATCTCGCAGTCGGGCGCGCTGGCAGAGGAAGCCATCGCCGCCGCCAACCGGGCGCCGCTGGCGCTCGGCACCGTGGTTTCGGTCGGCAATGCCATGCATCTCGGCATCGCCGACTATCTGGAATATCTCGGCACCCAGGCGCGCTGCACTTGCGTGCTGCTCTATGTCGAGAGCATCGACGATCCCGCCCGCTTCCGCCGGATCGCCCGGCAGGTCGCCGCCCGCAAGCCGGTGGTCATGCTGATGGGCGGCCGCTCGGCCGCCGGTGCCGCCGCGGCCGGCGCACATACCGGTGCGGTCGCCAACAGCGACGCCGACATCGAGACCTTCGCCGCGGAAAGCTGCGTGGTGCGCGTCAGATCGCTGCGCCGGCTGATGCTGGCGGCCAAGGGCTTCGGCTTCCATCCGCACGGCCTCGGCCGGCGCGCGCTGATCCTGTCGAATTCCGGCGGGCCCGGCGTCATCGCCACCGACCAGGCGGCCGGCGAGGGCTTCGACCTGCCGCCGCTGCCGGCGGGCATGGCCGCCGCCTTGCGCGCCAACCTGCCGCCGGAAGCCTCGGTCGCCAATCCGATCGACCTCCTGGCCGATGCGCGTGAAGAGCGCTTTGCCATGGCCTTCACCGCAGCGGCAGGAGCCGGCGCCGCTGTCTTCGATGTGGTGCTCGGCATTCACGTGGTGCCGTTCATGGTCGATGCCGATCCGGTGGTGGCCCGGCTCGCCGAACTCGGCCCTGAGGCGAAGCTGCCGTTCCTGCATTCCATGATGGGCACGCTGCCGGGCCGCGGGCGCTGGTTCGCCGCGCTCGAAGCGGCCGGGATCGCCGCCTTCAACGATGCCGAAAGCATGGTCGAATGCGCCGGCATCCTGGCGCAATATCCCCCGCTCCGGGACCGCGCCGCGCGGCCGGCGCCCAATACGCCGCCGGCGCTCAAAGGGCGCCAGCCGGCATAGCGCCCGCTTCGGCGGCGCCGGGGCTGCTGCTACAATCGCCGCCATCGAGAGGGGGGATGTCATGGCAGAAAGCCCGGAAGCGGTCGCGCTCGCACTCTTGGAGCTGGTCGCCATCGCGGAAAACAAGGACCTGCGCAGCACCTCGCGCAGCAACGTGCCGAGCAAGGACTGGCTGCTCGCCACCTATGCCGAATGCCTGCGCACGGTGCGCAAGGGCAAGACCGACCGCGAGCGCGAACGCGACAAGGATCACGAAAGGGACAAGCCGCAATTCCCGCCGAAGGAGAAGGAGTGGGTGCGCGACCTGCCGCCGCCGCTGGAGCGCGTTTAGCCGCGGTAGAGGAAATAGCGGCCCACGGGCACGCCTGATGGCAGCGGCAGCGCCGTCCAGCCGGCGACATTGAGCGGCTGATCCGCGGCGACGATGCCGCCTTCGCGCAGCAGCGGCGCCAGCGCCGGGCCGAGCCAGAGGGCAAGCTCGGCCGTCGCCGCCGCATCGCCGCTGCCGAAGTCGGCGTGCGCCAGTGCCGCCTTGCCGCCGATGCGGGCGCGTGCCGCCGGCAGCGTGGCGGCGAACTCGCCGAGGATGACGTGGCCGGCGTCCGGCACGCTCTTCGGATGCGCGTTGAGCCGGCGATCGAAGGCGAAGATCTCGCGCCCCGGCAGCAACGCACGCAGGTGATCGTAGGTGCGGCCGTTGCCGAGGCCGATCTCGAGCACCGGTCCCGGCAGGTCGGCGACCAGGCGCGCCGCGGCGGCCAGGCAGTCGCGTTGCGCGGTCAGCCGATTGATGAAACTGTCAAGCCGGCTCACGTCGCCGCGGCGGGCTTCTTGCCGGCTTCGGCGAGCTTGGCGTTGACATCGCGCAGGTCGGCGGTGGTCTTCTCCAGCCGGAGCGCCAGCACGCGCATGACCTCGATGCCCATCTGCGGGAACTCGCGGATCAGGCGGAAGAACAGCTCCTTGGAGATGCGCAGGGTCACCACTTCGCTGGAGGCGACGATGGTCGCCGTGCGCGGCACGTCGCACAGCATGGCGATCTCGCCGACGAAGGCGTTCTTGGCCATGCTCGCCACCTTCAGCGGGCCGGCCGGCGTATTGACCAGCACGTCGGCGCTGCCGTTGATGATGACGTAGGCGTCGTCGCCGAGCTCGCCCTCGCGCATGATCGCCTGGCCGGGCTGGAAGGTGAGCCGCTCGCTGGTGAAGGCGAGCAGCTTCAGTTTCGACGGTTCGATATTGGCGAACAGCGGAATGTTCCGCAGCACCTCGACTTCTTCTACCAAGCTCATCGAGATGTCCTCCCACTCGCCGCCAAGCGGCGTGACGCCGGTCTTCTAGTCATGCGCCATGAGTTCCCGCAGCAGTGAGCCTTCCTTGTCCAGGTCGGCAAAGCTGCCCTGCTCGACGATGCGCCCGGAGCGCATCACCAGCACATGATCGAACTGCCGCGCGAAACCGGGGCGATGCAGCGAGGCGATCAGCCCGCGGCCTTTGAACTCCTGCAGGATGCCGTCGGTCACCCGGCTTTGCGAGGCGGCGTCGAGCGGCGCCGTCGCGTCCGACATGATCAGCACGTCCGGGTGCTTGATCAGGCAGCGCGCGATGGCGAGCTTCTGGCGCTGGGCCGCCGAGAGCCGGCCGCCGGCGATGCCGCATTCGAAGCCGAGCCCGACCATGGCGGCGGCATCGCGCAGCCCCGCCTCGTCGACCACCTCGCTGATCAACTGGCCGACCTGCTCGAGCGCCTTGGCCTGGCCGTAGACCACCTTGCCGAACAGCACATTGTCCTGCAGGTTGGCGGCCGCCGTATATTTCTCGGGATCGAAGAATTCGATCTTGTCCTTGAGCTCGTCGGGCAGGTCGCGGGCGAAGACCACGCGCGCCTCGAGCACGCGCGACATCAGCTTGTCGTCCACCGCGCCGAGGCGATGGCGGGCCGGAATCACCTTGAACGGCAGCGACATCAGCCGCAGCCGGTCGGCATCCTTGAG
>DATKQA010000234.1:0-7647 GCA_035523835.1 Candidatus Sulfotelmatobacter sp. | reverse complement strand
TGTCCGGCGGCAAGCCGGTCGGCTTCAAGCTCTGCATCGGCCATCCCTGGGAGTTCATGGCCATCTGCAAGGCCATGCTGGAGACCGGCGTCCGGCCGGACTTCGTCGTCGTCGACGGCTCCGAGGGCGGCACCGGCGCGGCGCCGCTGGAATTCGTCGATCACGTCGGCACGCCGCTGCGCGAGGGCCTAGTGCTGGCGCACAATTGCCTGATCGGTGCCGGCCTGCGCGATGCCGTGCGCCTCGGCGCCAGCGGGCGCATCGTCACCGCCTTCGACATGGCGCGCGTGCTGGCGCTCGGCGCCGACTGGTGCAACGCGGCGCGCGGCTTCATGTTCGCGCTGGGCTGCATCCAATCGCAATCCTGCCATACCGACCGCTGCCCGAGCGGCGTGGCGACCCAGGATGCGCTGCGCCAGCGCGCGCTCGTGGTGCCGGACAAGGCGGAGCGCGTGCACCACTTCCATCGCAATACCATGATCGCGCTGGGCGAGCTGGTCGGCGCCGCCGGCCTCGCGCACCCGAGCGAGCTCCGGCCGGCGCACATCATGCGGCGCATTTCGGCGAGCGAGATCCGCAGCTTCGCGGAAATCTACCCGCGGCTCAACCCGGGCGAGCTGCTCAACGCCGCCAACGACCAGCGCTATGCCGTGCAATGGGGCCTGGCGGATGCCGCTTCTTTCGCGCCGCGCGAGATCGTGCGGCCGGCGGCCTGAACGGCGCGCGGGGCGGGGCCGCCGCCTTCGCCCGCTGCCGCAAGGAAATGTTGCCGCCGGGCCTAGAAGGTGTGGCGGAAGATGAAGAACAGCGTGCCGGAGAGGGCGATGGCGGCCGGCAAGGTCAGCACCCAGGCCATGATCATGTTCATGATCGTCGACCATTGCAGGCCGGACTTGTTGGCCGCCATGGTGCCGGCGACGCCCGACGACAGTACGTGGGTGGTGCTGACCGGCCAGCCCCACTGGTCGGCGGCGCCGATGGTGGCCATGGCGATGATCTCGGCCGCAGCGCCCTGGCCGTAGGTCAGGTGCGTCTTGCCGATCTTCTCGCCGACGGTGACGACAATGCGCCTCCAACCGATCATGGTGCCGAGGCCGAGCGCGATGGCCACCGCGACCTTCACCCAGGTCGGAATGAACTTGGTGGCGTTGTCGATCTCCTTCTTATAGGCCTTGAGGTCGGCCTGCTCGGCGGCATCGAGCGCCGGCGTGCCGTCCTTGGCGATGCGGTTCAGCATCTCGCTCGCCAGATACATGTCGTTGCGCACGTTGGTGGTCTTTTCCGCCGGCACCTTGGCGAGCGCGCCGTATTCGGCGACCTGGCGGGCGATGTCGGTGACCAGCAGCTTGAGCGCCGGCAGCGAGGCCGGCGTCACCGTGCGCTCGCGGATGGCGTCGGTCACGTCCTTGCGCATGTCGGTGCTGGTGGCGCCGCCGCTGTGCCGGCCGAGCACGTCCTCGGCGCGCTGGCTGGCCAGGGCGAAGACCTGTTCGTGGTTGGCGCCGACCGCGTGGTTGAGCGCATAGGCCGTCGGCACGGTGCCGATCAGGATCAGCATGATCAGGCCCATGCCCTTCTGGCCGTCGTTCGAGCCGTGGAAGAAGCTGACGCCGGTGCAGGTCAGCACCAGGAGCGCGCGGATCCAGGCCGGCGGCGGGGCGGCGCTTTCCGGCGACTTGTAGAGCCGCGGGAAGGGCAGGGCCACCTTGGCCGCCAGCAAGAGCAGGCCGGAGAAGATGAAGCCGATCACCGGCGAGAAGCCGAGCGAGCGGAACACGCCGACCGCCTGGCCCCAGTCCACGCCGCTGGTGCCGTTCGGCCCGCCCATGAGCTGGTTCGCCAGGCCGACGCCGATGATCGAGCCGATCAGCGCGTGCGAACTCGAATTCGGAATGCCGAAGTACCAGGTGCCGATGTTCCAGATGATGGCGGCAATGAGCAGCGCGAACACCATGGCGTAGCCGGCGGCGGAGCCGACCTGCAGGATCAGCTCGACGGGCAGCAGCGAGACGATGGTGAAGGCGACCAGGCCGGCCGACGTCATCACGCCGAGGAAATTCCAGATGCCCGACCAGACCACCGCTATCTGCGCCGGCATGGAATGGGTGTAGATCACCGTGGCGACCGCGTTGGCGGTGTCGTGGAAGCCGTTGACGAACTCGAAGCCGAGCGCGATCAGGAGCGCCACGCCGAGCAGGACGAACGGCATGATGGTCGTGGTCGGCGGCATGTTGGAGAGATCGCCGACCAGCGCCGTCGCGGCATAGACGGCGCCGAGCGCCAGGATGCCGAACACGCCGAAGTTGGTCGCGCGGTGCGTCCAGGCGGGAATGCGCGAATGGTGCAGCGGATGATGATGCTCGCCGTGTACGGCGGTTGCTTCGCTCATGTTGTCCCCCTGTTTCGCTGCACCGCCGGCGCCGGCCAGGGGCCGCGGACGATGCCTGACAATCCGACTGCGGGGCCCTGAAGCGGCGGCGGCGAACCTTGCCGCCCCGGGGACTGCCCGTTGCACTGACACTAGCCGGCGGACATGACGACTTTTTTACGGTTTGGTGTCGGCGCGGCGAAACCCGGAGCGTTCTGGTGGCGCTTCGGCGCCCGGCAACCGGCGATGGGAGAGGCGCGGCGAGCGGCCTATTCGCCGCCGAGGTCCGCCGGGGTGACGAAATCGGCGAGACGGCAGTTGGCCGCGGCGATCTGGCCCCAGCGCGGCGCGTCGAAGACCAGGGTGGCGAGGCCGCCGGTCGGAAATTTCCTGGCCAGATTCCGCGCCGCCGGCGAAGCATCCGCGCCGACATAGCCGGCGGCGAGTTCCTCCAGGCCGGGGTTGTGCGCCACCAGCATGACCGAGGCCAGGCCGTCGTCGAGCCCCTGCAGGAGCTTGCGCATGGTGCGGGCGTCGGCGAGATAGAGCTCGGCCGTCTCGTGCACGGCGAAGGGCCGCTTGAAACGCTCGGCGATGCGCTGCCAGGTCTCGCGGGTCCGCTTGGAATCGGACACCAGCACCATCGCCGGCGCGATTTTCGCCGCCGCCATGTGCCGCGTCAGCGCGAGGCAGGCGGCGCGGCCGCGCGCGTTCAGCGGCCGCTCGTGGTCGGCGACATCCGGCAGGTCCCGGGCCGATTTGGCATGGCGCAGCAAATACACGGTCTTCATGGCAAGTTTCCCCGCGGGCGCGGTCGCCGGATGGCGTGGAACGGCTGGGCTGGCCAGTCACGAAACTGAGATTATGCTGTATTATAACCGTGCCGCTCAATGACCCCCTGGGTCGTGCGGCGGCAATGCAGTTGTTCAGGCAGGTCCACATGGTCGGCGGCATGTCGAGAGCGGAAAAGGCGGAACTGCCGGCGGCGGCAGGCGATGCGGCTTCGGCGCCGGAGCTCTTCACCGGCGGCGAGCGCTTCATCAATCGCGAACTGTCCTGGATCGCCTTCAATCTCCGCGTCATGGAGGAGGCCTACAACAAGCACCACCCGCTGCTCGAGCGGCTGCGCTTCCTCTCCATCTCGGCCAACAACCTCGACGAATTCTTCATGGTCCGCGTCGCCGGCCTGTGGGGCCAGATCAAGGCCGGCGTCGACATCGTCAGCCAGGACGGGCTGACCCCGGCGCAACAGCTCGCCGAGATCACCGAGGCGGCGGCCAAGCTGATGAGCGAGCAGCAGCGCTGCTGGAACGTGCTGCTGCAGCAGTTGCGTGATGCCGGCATCGCCGTGCTCAATCCGGACGAGCTGACCGAGATCGAGCGCGAGTGGCTGGAAAGCTATTTCCTGCAGCGCGTCTTTCCCGTGCTCACCCCGCTCGCCATCGACCCGGCGCATCCCTTCCCCTTCATCCCCAACCTCGGCTTCGCCCAGGTGATGCAGCTCCGCCGCCGGCGCGACGGGCGCGGCATGAATGCGCTCCTGCCGCTGCCGAGCCAGGTCGATCGCTTCGTGCGCCTGCCCGGCACCGCCATCCGCTTCCTGTCGCTGGAGAACCTGGTCGGCCTCTTCCTCGACCGGCTGTTTCCGGGCTACGAGACGATCGGCCGCGGCCTGTTCCGCATCACCCGCGACAGCGACATCGAGGTCGAGGAGGAGGCGGAAGACCTGGTGCGGCTGTTCGAGACGGCGCTGAAGCGCCGCCGCCGCGGCTCGGTGATCCGCCTCAAGGTCGATGCCGCCATGCCGGAGGATCTGCGCCGCTTCGTGCTCGACGAGCTCGAGGTCGGCGCCAACACGGTGGTCGTGGTCGATGGCCTGCTTGGCCTCGCCGATACCAAGCAGCTCATCGTCGACGACCGGCCCGACCTGAAGTTCCCGCCCTACAATCCGCGCTTCCCGGAGCGCATCCGCGACTTCGGCGGCGATTGCTTCGCGGCGATCCGCCAGAAGGACATCGTCGTGCACCATCCCTACGAGAGTTTCGACGTGGTGGTGCAGTTCGTGCGCCAGGCGGCGGCCGATCCGAACGTGGTGGCGATCAAGCAGACGCTCTATCGCACCTCCGACGACAGCCCGATCGTCAAGGCGCTGATCGAGGCGGCCGAGGCCGGCAAGTCGGTCACCGCGCTGGTCGAGCTGAAGGCCCGCTTCGACGAAGCCGCCAACATCAAGTGGGCGCGCGATCTGGAACGCGCCGGCGTGCAGGTGGTCTATGGCTTCATCGAGCTCAAGACCCACGCCAAGATTTCGCTGGTGGTGCGGCGCGAGCCCGGCGGCTTGCGCACCTATGTGCATTTCGGCACCGGCAACTATCACGCCGTCACCGCCAAGATCTATACCGACCTGTCGTATTTCAGCGCCGATCCCGATCTCGGCCACGACGCCGTCTATCTGTTCAATTTCCTGACCGGCTATGCCGCGCCGGAACATCTGCGCCGCATCGCCATCTCGCCCTATTCGATCCGCTCCACCCTGATCCGGCTGATCGACGAGGAGATCGCCCATGCCAGGACCGGCCGGCCGGCGGCGATCTGGGTGAAGCTCAATTCGCTGGTCGATGCAGCGGCGATCGACGCGCTCTACCGCGCGAGCCAGGCCGGCGTGCAGGTCGACCTGATCGTGCGCGGCATCTGCTGCCTGCGGCCGGGCGTGCCGGGCCTGTCCGACAATATCCGGGTGAAATCCATCGTCGGGCGCTTCCTGGAGCATTCCCGCATCGTCTGCTTCGGCGCCGGGCACGGCCTGCCGCATCCGGAAGCCAAGCTGTTCATTTCCTCGGCCGACTGGATGCCGCGCAATTTCGACCGCCGGGTCGAAGCCCTGGTGCCGATCACCAACCCGACCGTGCACGAGCAGGTGATGGACCAGATCATGGTCGCCAACCTGAAGGACGAGGCGCAGAGCTGGCTCTTGGCGCCGGACGGACAGTATCATCGCGTTCCGGCGGCGGACGATGCCTTCAGCGCGCACCTCTATTTCATGAACAACCCGAGCCTTTCAGGCCGGGGCAAGGCGCTGCAGGCCGGCCCGATACCCCGCCTGGTGCTCAAGCATGCGTGAGTCATGCCGGCGTTGAGTGAAAGCAAGGCGGTCATCGCCGCGGCAGCCCACGACCATTCCCTCGCCGTCATCGACATCGGCTCCAACTCGGTCCGCCTGGTGGTCTTCGAGGGGCCGCCGCGCGCGCCGGTGCCGAAGTTCAACGAGAAGGTGCTGTGCGGCCTCGGCCGCGGCCTCTCCGAGAGCAGCCGGCTCAACGAGCCCGGCGTCGAGCAGGCCTTCGAGACCATGCGCCGCTTCGTCGCGCTGATCGGCCGGATGGGCGTCGCCGAGGTGCAGGCGGTGGCGACCGCGGCGGTGCGCGACGCGGAGAACGGCGGCGTCTTCGTCGCCGAGCTGGAGCGGCGCAGCGGCCTCAAGGTCCGCATTCTCTCCGGCACGGAGGAAGCGCGCTTCTCCGCGCTCGGCGTGCTCTCCGGCATTCCCGACGCCGACGGCGTGGTCGGCGATCTCGGCGGCGGCTCGCTCGAGCTGATCGAGGTGGCGCCGGGCAAGCCCGGCCAGTCGGTGACCCTGCCGCTCGGCCCCTTCCGCCTGCAGGCGTTGCCCGAGGCGGCGCGGCGCGATCATGTCGACGCGGCGCTGGCCTCGGCGCCGTGGCTCGGCAAGATGCGCGGCCGCAAGCTCTACCTGGTCGGCGGCGCCTGGCGCACCATCGCCCGCATCCACATGGCGCAGGCGAACTATCCCGTGCACATCATCCACCACTACCGGATCGGCGCGGCGCAGGCCGACGAAATCACCCGGCTGCTGAGCCGGCAGAGCAAGGAATCGCTGTTGCGCATCGAGGGCATCTCGCGCCGCCGCCTGGACGTGCTGCCGCTGGCGGCGCTGACCCTGCGCCGGCTGCTGAAGCGGGTGAACCCGACCGACGTGGTCTTCTCCGCCTACGGGCTGCGTGAAGGCCTGCAGTTCGCCGCGCTGCCGGAAGCGGCCCGCCGGCTCGATCCGCTGCTGGTCGCCTGCCGCGACATGGCGGCGCGGGAAGGCCGGTTCGGCGAACACGGCGACGAGCTCGCCGCGTTCCTGGCGCCGCTCTTCGGCGGCGAGACGCCGGCCGAGGCGCGGCTTCGCCTCGCCGCCTGCCTGCTCAGCGACACGGCTTGGCGCGTCAGCCCCGACGACCGCGGCGAGGAGGCCTTCCGCCATATCCTGCGCGTGCCTTTCGCCGGCCTCGATCATCCGGCGCATGCGCTGATCGCGCTCGCCGTCTATGCCCGCTATCAGGGCAATATCGACGACAAGGCGACCCTGCCCGGGCGCGCGCTGGTCGACGAGCAGCAGGCGCGCTGGGCGCTGACGCTCGGTCTCGCGCTGCGGCTCGCCCATACGCTCACCGGCGGCAGCGCCGGCCTCTCGCGCGAGGCCAGGCTCAAGCTCGATGGCGACAGGCTGACGCTCGAAGTGCCGGCGGCGGCGGAAGACCTGCTCGGCGAGGTGGTGCAGCGGCGCCTCGAGGCGCTCGCCCGCAGCCTCGACCGGAAGTGGGACCTGAAGGTGGCGAAGCGGCGCTGACGCCCGGTCAGTCGGCGGCGGCCGCCGCGTCGAGCGATACCAGCTTGATGCGGCGGCCCTCGGCGGCGAGCGCCAATTGTCCATGCTTCAGCGCCAGCGCGTCCTCGCCGAAGATTTCCCGGCGCCAGCCGTGCAGCGCCGGCACGTCGGCATGGTCGTCGGCGGCGATGCGCTCGAGGTCGGCGCTGGAGGCGACCAGCTTCTGCGCCACGTCGTTGGCCTCGCACTTCATCTTCAGCAGCACCTTCATCAGCTCGATGAGCGGGCCGAGGCCGCGCGGCAGCGGCGCGTCGCGCTCGACCTGCTGCAGGTCCGCCGCCGGCAGCGGCGCCGCGGCGGCGAGCGCGGCGAGAATCTCGCCGCCCTGGCGCCCTTCGGCCAGGCTGCGCGACAGGCCGCGCACGCGGGCCAGCTCCTCGGCGTTGCGCGGCGGATGGCTGGCGATTTCCAGCAGCGCCTCGTCGCGCAGGACGCGGCTGCGCGGCACGTCGCGACGCTGCGCCTCCGCCTCGCGCCAGGCGGCCAGCGCCTTGAGATGGCCGAGGAAGCGCGGGTTGGCGGTGCGCGTGCGGATGCGGCGCCAGGCGTCTTCCGGCGCCTGGGCGTAGGTCTTCGGATCGTTCAGGATCGCCATCTCCTCGCC
>DATKQA010000233.1:0-6857 GCA_035523835.1 Candidatus Sulfotelmatobacter sp. | reverse complement strand
CGGGCTGGTGTTCGGCTTCGAGGCGCTGAGCCAGAACATCCTGTCGCATCAGGTGATCGCGCTCCTGGTGATCGGCGGCGCCTTGTTCCTGGCGCTCTACGTGCGCCACACCCGCCACACCGAATATCCAATCGTCGATCTGCAACTGCTGAAGGTCCAGACTTTCCGCGCCGCGACCGTCGGCGGCGCGCTGTTCCGCGTCGCCGCCGGGGCGCTGCCGTTCCTGCTGCCGTTGATGCTGCAGCTCGGCTTCGGCATGACGCCGGTGCGCTCGGGCCTGCTGACCTTTTCCGGCGCCGCCGGCGCCTTGATCATGCGGCTCGGCGCCAGGCCGGTCATCCGCCTGTTCGGCTTCCGCACCCTCCTGCTCGGCAACGCCCTGATCAGCGGCGCCTTCCTCTTCGTCTATGCCGCCTTCCGGCCGACGACGCCCGATCTCGTCATCCTGCTGGCGCTGTTCACCGGCGGCTTCTTCCGCTCGCTGCAGTTCACCGGCCTGAACGCCATCGCCTTCGCCGACGTGGCGACGCCGCTGCTGAGCCGCGCCAGCACGCTTGCCAGCACGGCGCAGCAGCTTTCCTTCAGCTTGGGCGTCGGCCTCGGCGCCATGCTGCTGAACCTGACGCTGCTCTGGCATGGCGGCAGCGCGCTCGGTCCGCACGACTTCTGGCCGGCCTTCGCCTGCACCGGGCTCCTGACCTTCGCCTCGGCGCTGTTCTTTCTGCCGCTGCCGGCCTCGGCCGGTGCCGAGGTGAGCGGCCGGCTGCCGCGCAAGCCGATCGCCGCCGACTGAGGTCAGAGCGCCGCCGGCAGGAAGCGGTTGCGCCCGCCGACCGACTGCACGGTGCCCGGCCGGTTGAGCGAATCGCGCGCCTCCAGGTCGGCGAGCGTCGCGGCATCGTCGGGCGTGTTGGCGACGAAGCGCCGCCCGCTTTCCCGCAGCCGCCCGACGATGATGCCGAGTTCCGGCCCCGCCTTGCCGTGCACGACCGTATAGCTCTCGACGACGGCCGCGCCCTCGGGCGTTTCGGTGAACGGCGCCTTGGGCAGGCCGTCCAGCTCGGTCTGCAGCACCGCCGGCGCCTCGCGCCGCCACGGCCTGTCGAGCGGCGCGGTCGAATAGAGGCCGGCGGCATGCTTGGTGACGTAGTTGCCGTTCGCGGTGACCAGGCCGTAGCTGCCGGGCTTCGCCCGCACGCGCTGCACCATCTCGGCGATGGAATGCATGACATAGTTGTTGCCGGGGCCGCCGAAATAGGGCAATCCGCCGGTGACCGTGAGGCCGCGCGGATCGTCTTCCGCCAGGCCGATCTCCTGGCAGCCGATCTCCACCGCCGAGGTGAAGCAGCTATAGAGATCGAAGGCGGCCACGTCGGCGAGCGACCGGCCGGCCATGTCGAAGCACCGGCGCACCACGCGGTTGATCGCCGGCGAGGAATGCAGGTTCCACCGCTCGGTCATGTACCAATGATCGTTGCCCTCGGCGCAGCCGTGCAGATGGACGCGCCTGGCGGCGGCAATGCCGAGTTCGTCGGCCTTGGCGGCGGAACAGACCAGGATGGCCGCGGACTGGTCGACATAGGCGCTGGCGTTCATCAGCTTGGTATAGGGGAAGCCGATCATCGGATTGGCCGGCGTCGGCGTGACGATCTCGTCCGCGCCATAGCCCTGGCGGCGCGTCGCCAGGGGGTTGCGCGCGGCGACCGCGGCGAAGCCGGCGAAGAGCCGGCCGAGCGCGGCCCGGTGCTGCGCCAGGCTGCGGCCGCGGGCGCCGCGGATCGCCTGCTCGAACAGCGGATAGACATTGAGCGCGGCGCGAATGCCATGCGCCGCTTCGTGATCGGAATAGCCCATGCGATGGCCGCCGAGCTCCTCCGGCGCCACCGGCGCATCCTCGCTCCAGTCGAGCGCCAGGCCGGCGCGCCGGGCGGCGAGCTCGGTGCGCAAGGCCTCCGCGCCGGCCAGGAGGACGGCGGCGACTTCGCCGCGGGCGATGCGCTCGCAGGCGCGATTGAGCATCACCTGCGGCAGGTTGCCGCCGCCCGGCGTATAGACCAGTTCGCGCGGGCTGGCGCCGATCCGCCGGGCCAGCGACCAGGGTGGGTTGACCATGCGCCCGAACGGCGATTTGAAGCGCGGGCTGGAATCGGAGAAAAGCCGCACCACCACCAGCGAATCGATCTGCCGCAGCAATGCCGGCGCGCCGGCGTCGGCCGCGGCGGCCGCTGCCACATCGACCAGCAGGCCGAGCGGCGAGCGCGCCCGCTCCGGCGGTGTCGTGGTGTCGGTGATCTGGGCGGCGCCGACGATGACCGGCGTGCGGGCGGCATCAAGCATGAAACAATCCCGATTCTGGAGTTGCGCGAAGGAAAGGCCGCGTCAGCCGAATATCTCGCGATTGACGACATTCTCGCGGATCGGCTGGCCGTCGATCGCGCTCAGCATGTTGCGCGCCGTGGCCACGGCCATGCGCTGGATCGCCTCGGCGGTGACGCCGGCCAGGTGCGGCGAGGTGATGACGTTCGGCAGCGTGAGCAGCGGGTTGTCGGTCGGCGGCGGCTCGCGCTCGAAGACATCGAGCGCGGCACCGGCCAGCACGCCGCCGGTCAGCGCCGCATGCAGCGCCGGTTCGTCGACGATGCCGCCGCGCGCGGTGTTCACCAGAAAGGCCGTGGGCCGCAGCTTTCGGAGCCGCGCGGCGCCGAACAGGCCGACCGTCTCCGGCGTCTTCGGGCAATGCAGGGTGACGAAATCGGCCTGCGGCAAGGCGGCGTCGAGATCGGCCACCGGCTCGCAGCCGGCGGCGCGGATGGCCGCGGCGGGAACATAGGGATCGTAGACCAGGACGGTCATCTCCATGGCCAGGCAGCGCCTGGCGGTGCGCGTGCCGATGCGGCCGAAGCCGACGATGAGCACGGTCTTGCCGAGGAGGTCGCCGGGCGTGGTGACGAAGCGGTCGCCCCAGCGGCCCTCCTGCACCAGCGCGTGCAGGGCGGCGCCGCGCTTGGCCAGCGCCATCATGAAGAACAGCGCCTGTTCCGCCACCGACGGCGAATTGGCGATGCCGGTCACCATCAGCGGCACGCGCCTGCGGCTCAGCGCCGGCACGTCCACCGCGTCGTAGCCGACGCCGATCCGCGCCACCACCTGCAGGCCGCGCGCCGCCGCGATCTCCGCTTCGCCGAAGCGCGTGCCGCCGAGCGCCACGCCATGCACCTCGCCGCTCGATTGCAGCAGGGCGAGAAAGTCCGCCGCCGCGATCATGTTGGCGAAGGCCACCACTTCGATGTCGTCGCGGGCGGCGAGAATGTCGCGCCCCGACCGGCCGAGCGCTTCGGTGATCAGCAGCTTCTTCCGGTTCGGCGCCATTCGGTTTCCCCCATTTGCGGCAGTCGCGCTCGGCACCGGATTATGCCGCCGCCGGCTTCGACGGGCAACAAAACGGCAATTGCCACCGTCAATTGACGCATCCCGTGGCCGGCGTCACTTGCCGGGCCGCATGGCTGCCCCTAGCTTTGCAGGCATATGCCGAGGTGGCTGCCCATGATCAACGAGCGTCGCTTTGCCATCTTCGCCGTCATCCTCGCCCTGGTCCTGTCCCGGCCGCTTGCCGCCCGAGCCTGGGAGCGGCAGGACTTCAAGGATCCGCTGAGCGGCAACGGCTATGCGCGGCTGGTCACCGGCCCGATCGGCACCTTCGCCATCGCCGGCGTTGCCGCGGGCGCGCCGCTGCTCGGCCTGGAATGCGGCCCCGGCGAAGGCGGGCGGCGCAGCCTGCAAGTGGACATCACCTTTCCGACACTGATCACCCGCGAGAGCTATGTCAGCATCGACTACCAGTTCGCCGGCCATAAGGTGCACGGGCTGACCGCCGTCCTGATCAAGCCGGAGCGGCGGTTCCTGCTGCAGCCGCATTCCTTCGAGTTCGTCGAGCAGATGCTGGCGGCGCCGCGCGTCGACATGGAATTCCTCATTCCCCGCAGCGGCTCGCCGATCCTCGGCTTCGACCTGTCCGACCACGGTACGCTGCACGCCTTCGTGAAGAGCTGCTACGCCGATATCGACATGGTGCCGCCGGAACTCGCGCCGGGCGTGGCCGAATACCTGCTGCAGGACGACGCGGACGGCGTGCGCGCCGTGCAGAGCGCGCTGAAAGGCCTCGGCCTCTATCAGGGCGCCGCCGACGGCGCCCGCAGCCCCGATCTGTTCCGGGCGCTGCAGAACTACGCCGTCGCCCAGAAGGCGGACGAGGTCGCCGTGGGCGAATGGGAGCATCTGACGCGCCGCTCACTCGCCGGCATCCTGCGGCACGATGCGCGCATCCCGGCCGACGTCCGCGAGAAGCTGTAGCCGCCGAAAAATCTAGCGGAAGCCCGGCTCGTCGAAGGTGCGCAGCTTCCGGCTGTGCAATTCCTCGATCGAATCCCTGAGCAGGCGCATGGTCGCCATGCCGATCACGAGATGCTGGCTGACGCGCTCGCGATAGAAGCTGTCGGCGGCGTCCTTGCTTTTCAATTCCCCGTGATAAGGCTTGTCGGACACGCAGAGAAGCGTGCCGTAGGGCACGCGGAAGCGATAGCCGTTGGTGGCGACCGTCGCGCTTTCCATGTCGACGGCAATGGCCCGGGTCTGCGCCAGGCGGCGATAGAGATCGCGATAGCGCAGCTCCCAGTGGCGGTCGCCGGTGCTGTAGACCGTGCCGGTGCGCATGCGGCTTTTCAGCTCCGCACGCTTCAGGCCGGTCACCTCGGCAACGGACTCGGCCAGGGCCACCTGCACCTCGGCGATCGGCGGGATCGGCACGTAGAGCGGCACGTCTTCGTCGAGCACATGATCCTCGCGCGCATAGGCGTGCGCCAGGACGTAATCGCCGAGACGCTGGCTGCGCCTGAGCCCGGCGCAATGGCCGAGCATGATCCAGCAATGCGGCCGCAGCACGGCCACATGGTCGGTGATGGTCTTGGCATTGGACGGGCCGACGCCGATGTCGATCAGGGTGATGCCGTTGCCGTCGGCGCGCACCAGATGATAGGCCGGCATCTGCGGCAGGTGTTGCGGCGGCTGGCCGGAGGCCGGCGCGGCAGTCAGGTGGCAATTCGGCGTGAAGACATCGCCCGGCTCGACGAAGGCTTCGTACTCGTTGCCGATGTCGATTTCCTGCCGGGCGGCGGCCTTGAAGGCCTCGACGTAGCGCTGATAGTTGGTGAACAGCACGAAGCGCTGGAAATAGCCGGCCGAGGTGCCGGTGTAGTGCGGCAGCCGCTGCAGCGAGAAATCGACCCGCTCGGCGTTGAACAGCGCCAGCGGCTTCGGCTCGCTGCTCGCCGGGCTGCGGGTGCCGTTGACGATGGCGTCGTCGATGGCGCCGAGATCGGGCATGAGGAAATGCTGCAGGATGGCCTGCGACAGGTCGGGGGTGGTTGCGGTGACGGCGCTGGGCACGGCGAAGGGCAGCGGTATCGGCCGCGTGCTGAGACCGACATAGACCGGCACCCGGTGCCGCTGCAGCAGGAGGCCGATCTGCTGGCGGTAGTACTCGGCGAAGAGATCGGGCCGCGTCAGGGTGGTGGCATAGGCGCCGGGATCGGAGAGGACGCCGTGCGACAGGCGGGCGTCGACCTCCAGATCGGCCGGCCCGACGATCATGCCGAGCAGCGGATAATTGAAGCCGTCGAGCCTGCCGATCTTGTCGCCGCCGCGCGTCACCTTTTCATAGGCATCGCGGATGCCGGTGATGGAACGGGCGTAGATCTCGCCGATGCGCTCGACCGCGGCGTCGGCGCCGGTGAAGGCGGCCGGTGCTTCCGCGGCGTAGCCGCGGAAGGCCTGCTCCGGGGCGGTCACCATGGGCTATCGCCGGCGGCGAGACGCGGCGCCGCTATCCCGGAACGCGGCCGCGCAGCAGGCGGCCCGGCAGCGCGCCGGTCGGCTCGTTGTCGCGCAGCAGCACGGCGCCGTTCACCACCGTCGCCTTGATGCCGTCGGCGGTCTGACGCAGGCGCTGGGCACCCGACGGCAGGTCGTTCACCACCTCCGGCATGCGCGCGCCGATGGTGGCGGGATCGAAGACGACGACGTCGGCCGCCATGCCCTCGCGCAGCAGGCCGCGATCGTGGAAGCCCCAGTTGGTCGCGGTGTCGTAGGTGATCTTGCGCACGGCCTCTTCCAGGGTGAAGGCCTGCTTCTCGCGCACCCAGTAGCTCAGGAGATGCGTCTGCAGCGAATTGTCCATGATCTGCGAGACGTGCGCGCCGGCGTCCGAGAAGGTCACCACCGAGCGCGGATGCTGCATCATCTCCAGCGCCTGGGCCTGATCCTCGTTGGCGATGGGCTGGATGAGGAACAGCTTGAGGTCGCGCTCCAGCGCCAGGTCGATCATCAATTCCACGGGATTGACGTTGCGCTCGCGCGCCAGATCCGCCATCGAGCGATGCGGCCCCATGACCGTGTCCATGACATAGATCCAGGCCCATTCCGGCGGCCGCGCCTCGGTGCCGAACACCTGCGGCCCGCTATAGGGCCGGCTCGCCACCTCGATCAGCTTCCGCCGCGTCTCGGGATCGCGCAGCGCCGCCTTCTGCCCCTCCAGCGGCAAGGCGCGCACGTCGCGCCACACATCCCATTTGTCGAAGGGCGTGTGCGTCTCGAACGACAGCAGCACGTTCAGCGCGCGGCTATGCACCTGCACGAACATGCGGGCGCCCTCGCGGGCGCCCTGCTCGACGATGTCGAAACACGGGCGCCAGGCCCCCGGCGAGGCGCGCGTGCCGAACATGCCGAAGGTGATCGGCCGGCCGGTTTCCGCCGACAGGTTCTTCAGCGCGGTATAGTATTTCGCCGCCCGTTCGCGATTGGCG
>DATKQA010000232.1:0-2884 GCA_035523835.1 Candidatus Sulfotelmatobacter sp. | reverse complement strand
CGAAGAAGGCGGCGCCGCCATCATCGACATCAACATGGGCTGTCCGGTGAAGAAGGTGGTCAACGGTCATGCCGGTTCCGCCTTGATGCGCGACCTCCGGCATGCCCGCAGCCTGCTCGAAGCCACCGTCAAGGCGGTGTCGCTGCCGGTCACCCTGAAGATGCGCACCGGTTGGGACGACAACAGCCGCAACGCGCCGGAACTGGCGCGCATCGCCGAGGACGTCGGCATCAGGATGCTCACCGTGCATGGGCGGACCCGCTGCCAGCTCTACAACGGTTCGGCCGACTGGGCCTTCGTGCGCCGGGTGAAGCAGGCGGTCTCTATTCCGGTCATCGTCAACGGCGACATCGACACCTTGGATGACGCGAGCGAGGCGCTGGCGCAGTCGGGCGCCGACGGCGTGATGATCGGCCGCGGCGCTTGCGGCCGGCCCTGGTTCCTGCGTCAGGTCATGCATTTCCTGCGCACCGGGGAGCGGCTGCCGGCGCCGCCGCTGGCGCAGCAGCGCGACGTGGTGCTGGAGCATTATGCCGCCATGCTGGCGCACTATGGCCTGCTGCCGGGTTCGCGCATCGCCCGCAAGCATGTCGCCTGGTACACCAAGGGGCTGCCGGGCTCGGCGGAATTCCGCAGCCGCATCATGCAGCTCGAAGACCCGGGCGCGGTGCCCGCGGCGGTCAATGCCTTCTATGAGCCGTTGCTCGAGCGCCTGGCGGCCTGATGACGACGATTTCCGAGCCGCGGGTCAATGGCATCGACGCCGGGACGGTGCTGAGCGCGCTGGCGGTGCCGATCCTGGTCGTCGACGGTGAGCACCGCATCCGCTTCGTCAATCCGGCGGCGGAGCAGTTCTTCGACGCCGGCGCGAGCCTCTTGTGCCGTCAGCACCTTGGCGATCTCGTTCCCTTCGGCAGCCCGGTCCTCACCCTGGTGCGGCAGGTGCAGGACGAGGGCCACACGGTCTCGGAATACGGCGTCAATGTCGGCACGCCCCGCATCGGCGCGCAATCCGTCGATATCCAGGTCAGTCCGGTTCCCGATGCCGAGCGTCTCGTGGTCGTGCAGCTCGAGCCGCGCACCATCGCGCGCAAGATGGACCGCCAGCTTACCCACCGCGGCGCCGCCCGCTCGGTTACCGGCATGGCAGCGATCCTAGCGCACGAGGTGAAGAACCCGCTGTCCGGCATTCGCGGCGCGGCGCAACTGCTGGAGCAGAACGCCTCGGCGCAGGACCGCGACCTGACCCGGCTGATCTGCGACGAGACCGATCGCATCTGCGCCCTGGTCGACCGCATGGAGGTCTTCGCCGACAAGCGGCCGATGCAGCGCGGGCCGGTGAACATCCATCAGGTGCTGGAACATGTGCGCAAGGTGGCGCAGAACGGTTTCGCCCGGCACATCCGCTTCATCGAGCAGTACGATCCGTCGTTGCCGCCGGTTCTCGGCAACCGCGATCCGCTGATCCAGGTCTTTCTCAACCTGGTGAAGAACGCGGCCGAGGCCGCCCCGGAGGGGGGTGGTGAAATTGCGCTCACCACTGCCTATAAGCAAGGCATTCGGCTGGCCGTGCGCGGCAGCCGCGAGCGCGTCCACCTGCCGCTCGAGGTCTGCATCCAGGACAATGGGCCGGGCGTGCCTGACGACCTCAAGCCGCACATGTTCGAACCCTTCGTCACCACCAAGGCCAACGGAAGTGGCCTCGGTCTTGCATTGGTTGCCAAGATAATAGGCGACCACGGTGGCATCATCGAATGCGATTCGCGTCCGCGCCGCACTATTTTCCGCGTCCTGCTTCCGCTGCACGATCAGAGTGGGGAGGAGGCTTGACCGGCAAGGGCACCATTCTCGTCGCCGACGACGACCGCGGCATCCGCACGGTGCTCGATCAGGCGCTCGGGCGGGCGGGCTACGAGGTGCGCTCCACCGGGAATGCGGCGACGCTGTGGCGCTGGGTGTCGGACGGCGAGGGCGACCTGGTCATCACCGACGTGGTCATGCCCGACGAAAACGGCCTCGACCTGCTGCCGCGCATCAAGAAGCTCAGGCCCGACCTGCCGATCGTGGTGATGAGCGCGCAGAACACGCTGCTCACCGCGGTCAAGGCGGCCGAGCGCGGCGCCTATGAATATCTGCCGAAGCCCTTCGACCTCAAGGAACTGGTGCAGGTGGTCGAGCGCGCGCTCAGCCTGCCGAAGGGCGAGCCGGCCAAGCTCGAGCCGGAGGATGCCGACGAAAAGCTGCCGCTGATCGGCCGCTCGCCGGCGATGCAGGAAATCTATCGCGTGCTGGCGCGCCTGATGGCGACCGACCTCACCGTGATGATCACCGGCGAGAGCGGCACCGGCAAGGAGCTGGTGGCGCGGGCGCTGCACGAATACGGCAAGCGGCGGAACGGTCCCTTCGTGCCGGTCAACATGGCGGCCATCCCGCGCGAGCTGATCGAATCGGAACTGTTCGGCCATGAAAAGGGTGCCTTCACCGGCGCCAACTCGCGCTCCGCCGGCCGCTTCGAGCAGGCCGAGAGCGGCACGCTGTTCCTCGACGAGATCGGCGACATGCCGCTGGAGGCGCAGACCCGGCTGCTGCGCGTGCTGCAGCAGGGCGAATATACCACCGTCGGCGGCCGCACGCCGATCCGCACCGACGTGCGCATCATCGCCGCGACCAATCGCGACTTGCGCCAGCTCATCCACCAGGGCCTGTTCCGCGAAGATCTGTTCTACCGGCTCAACGTGGTGCCGCTCCGCCTGCCGCCGCTCCGCGAGCGCAGCGAAGACATTCCCGACATGGTGCGGCATTTCCTCGGCCAGGCGCTCGCCGAAGGATTGCCGGCCAAGACCATCGCCGCGGAGGCGATGGAACGGCTGAAGCGCTATCGCTG
>DATKQA010000231.1:0-2780 GCA_035523835.1 Candidatus Sulfotelmatobacter sp. | reverse complement strand
GACTGGGCCACGGCGGAGGCACTGGCCTTCGGCTCGCTGGTGAGCGAGGGCTTTCCTGTGCGCCTCTCCGGCCAGGATTCCGGTCGCGGCACCTTTTCGCAGCGGCATTCGGTGCTGGTCGACCAGCAGACCGAGGAGCGTTACGTCCCGCTCAACCACGTGAAGCCCGGCCAGGCCAGCTTCGAGGTGCATGATTCGCTGCTGTCGGAAGCGGCCGTGCTCGGCTTCGAATACGGCTATAGCTCGGCGGAGCCGAACGCGCTGGTGCTCTGGGAAGCGCAGTTCGGCGATTTCGCCAACGGCGCCCAGGTGATCATCGACCAGTTCATCGCCTCCGCCGAATCGAAGTGGCAGCGCATGTCCGGCATGGTGATGCTGCTGCCGCACGGCTACGAGGGCGCCGGTCCGGAACATTCCTCGGCCCGGCTCGAGCGCTATCTGCAGCTTTGCGCCGAAGACAATATGCAGGTGGTCAACCTGACCACGCCGGCGAACTACTTCCACGTCCTGCGCCGGCAGCTCCGGCGCAAGATCCGCAAGCCGCTGGTCGTGATGACGCCGAAGTCGCTGCTGCGCCACAAGCTCGCCGTGTCGCGCCTCGACGAGATGGGGCCCGGCACCACCTTCCACCGGCTGATGTACGATCTGGCCCGGCCGCGCGACAAGGCGAAGCGGCTGGTGCTCTGCTCCGGCAAGGTGTTCTACGACCTCTTGGAGGAGCAGACCAGGCGCAAGCTCGACGATGTCTACCTCATGCGCGTCGAACAGCTCTATCCTTTCCCCTTCGAGGCCATGACCACCGAGCTGAAGAGCTTCCCCAAGCTCGCCAAGGTGGTGTGGTGCCAGGAGGAGCCGAAGAACATGGGCGCCTGGAATTTCATCGAGGATCGCCTCGAACGCTGCCTGAACGAGGCCGGCGGCAAGGTGAAGCGGCCGATCTATGCCGGCCGGGCCGAATCGGCCTCGACCGCCACCGGCTCGCACCACAAACACGAAGAACAACAGCATGCGCTGATCGAAGCGGCATTGATCGGCTGAGGGGGCTCCGATGACCATCGAGATCCGCGTTCCCGCCTTGGGCGAATCGGTCACCGAGGCGACCATCGCCAAGTGGTTCAAGCAGGTCGGCGACGCGGTTGCCGCCGACGAGCCGCTCTGCGAACTGGAGACCGACAAGGTGACGGTCGAGGTGCCGGCCGCCGCCGCCGGCGTGCTCACCGACATCGCCGCCGAGTCGGGCGCCACGGTGGAGATCGGCAGCCTGCTCGGTCACATCAACGAAGGCGCCGCCGCCAAGGCGAAGGCGCCGGCGGCCGCCAAGTCCGCCGCCGCGCCGGCCGCGAACCCGGCGCCTGCCGCCGCGGCTCCGGCACCCTCCGCTGTCGCACCGGTGCTGCCGGCGGCGCGCAAGCTCGCCGAGGAGCAGGGCGTCGATACCGCGGCCATTGCCGGCACCGGCAAGGACGGCCGCGTGACCAAAGGCGATGTCCTGGAAGCGCTGGCACGGCCCGCCGCGCCGCCGTCGGTGAAGGCGCCGGCCGCGCCGACGGGGCCGCGGCCCTTTGCCGACCGGGAGGAGCGCGTCCGCATGACGCGCCTGCGCAAGCGCATCGCCGAGCGGCTGAAGGAGGCGCAGAATACCGCCGCCATGCTCACCACCTTCAACGAGGTGGACATGAGCCACCTGATGGCGGCGCGCAGCCAGTACAAGGACAGTTTCGAAAAGAAGCACGGCGTCCGCCTCGGCTTCATGAGCTTCTTCGTCAAGGCCTGCATCGTGGCGCTGAAGGAGCTGCCGGCGGTGAATGCCGAGATCGAGGGCGACGATCTCGTCTACAAGAACTACTACCATATCGGCGTCGCCGTCGGCACGCCGCAGGGCCTGGTGGTGCCGGTGGTGCGCGATGCCGACCGGCTCGGCTTCGCCGAGGTCGAAAAGACCATCAACGATCTCGGCAAGCGGGCCCGCGACGGCAAGCTCAAGCTCGACGAGCTGCAGGGCGGCACCTTCACCATCTCGAACGGCGGCGTCTACGGCTCGCTGCTGTCGACGCCGATCCTCAATCCGCCGCAGTCGGCGATCCTCGGCATGCACAAGATCCAGGAGCGGCCGATGGTGGTGGCCGGCAAGGTGGAGGTGCGGCCGATGATGTACCTGGCGCTGTCCTACGACCACCGCGTCATCGACGGCCGCGAAGCCGTCACCGCGCTGGTGCGCATCAAGGAATGCATCGAGGACCCGCAGCGCATCCTGCTCGATTTGTAAATTCGACGAACCATTCGACGGGGGAGCCGCATGGCCGAGCAGTCCTTTGATGTCGTGGTCATCGGCGGCGGCCCCAGCGGCTACGTCGCCGCCATCCGCTCGGCACAGCTCGGCCTGTCGGTCGCCTGCGTCGAGGCCTATCCGCGGCTCGGCGGCACCTGCCTCAACGTCGGCTGCATTCCCTCCAAGGCGCTGCTCGAATCCTCGCACCACTTCGAGGCTGCCGGCCATGCCTTCGCCGCGCACGGCATCGGCGTCGGCGCGCTCACCCTCGACCTCAAGCAGATGTTGGCGCGCAAGGACAAGGTGGTGCAGGAGCTGACCAACGGCATCGAGTTCCTGTTCAAGAAGAACAAGATCACCTGGGTGAAGGGCGCCGGCTCGCTGGCCGGTCCCGGCCGGGTGAAGGTCAAGGCGGCGGGCGACGGCGAGAGCACGCTCGGCGCCAAGAACATCGTTCTCGCCACCGGCTCCGAAGTGACGCCGCTGCCCGGCGTCGCCATCGACGAGAAGC
>DATKQA010000230.1:0-5302 GCA_035523835.1 Candidatus Sulfotelmatobacter sp. | reverse complement strand
GTCGACGATCTGCTGCGTCGAGCCGACCAGCACCGACTTCGCGGTCAGGTTCTCCGCCTTCATGTTCTTCAGGATGTCGACGATCTGCAGGAAATAGCGGTAGGTCGGCGGCGTCTTGGCGGGATCGGCGGGGAAGGCGGCGATCAGCGCGTCGTGAAAATAGCGGAGCAGCGCCTCGCGGCCATAGGCGGCCTCGGCCGGCGTGTCGGCGATGTGGATGAAGTAGCTGCACATGGCATGGCGCGGGGCGCGGCCGTGGCGGGTGGCCTCCTCGTTGAAGGCGCGCACGGCATCGGCCAGCGAGCCATAGACCATGGCGGCGGCGAAGGGAGCGAAGATGATGTTCCAGTCGTTGCGCGCCGCGAGCTCCATGCTCGGCCGCGAGAAGCAGGCGACATAGGGACGCAGCGGGCGCTGCAGCGGCCGCGGCCGGATCTCGATGTCCTCGAACTGCCAGAACCTGCCCTTGTGCGACCACCTGCCCGGCTCGGTCCAGGCCCGCCAGACCACCGCCATGGCCTCGGCGAAGCTGTCGGCGGAATGCTCGAAGTCGGCCTGGAAGGGGCCGTATTCCTTGCGGTCGTAGCCGCGGCCGGCGGCGAAATCGACGCGTCCGCCGGACAGCAGGTCGAGCGTCGCCCAGTCCTCGGCCACCTGGAGCGGGTGGTGCACGGGCAAAAGCACGACCGCGGGCGCGAGGCGGATGCGCCGGGTGGCGCCGGCGACCTGGGCCAGCAGCATGTGCGGGCTGGCGTTGACGCCGAGCAGGTTGAAATGGTGCTCGCCGACCCAGGCCGAGTGCATGCCGACCGCCTCGGCATGCAGGCACTGCTCGTAGATTTCGCGCACGAACTGCTCGGGCGAACGGCGATTGTCGGGATAGCGGTTGTCGCTGAGCGTGAAATAGCCGAAGTCCATCGCCGCCTCCCCTAGTACTTGCAATTACAATAATTGCAATTGCAAGTACTGTCAAGAGCGAAGCAGTCTGGCGGTCCCGGCCGCGCGGCCAGGCGGCGGCGTTCAGGCGGCGGTGATGGTGCTGCGGAAGGAGAGCGGATCGGCGATGTGCGCGAACGGCTCCCAACTGCTGCCGACGCCGCGCACCAGGATGGTGCCGTAGCCGAAGATGCGGCCAGGCAGCGATTGGCGGACGTCGACGCTCTCGACCTTCTCGCGGTTCATTTCCTGGGTGCTGCGGCCGAAGAGGCCGGTCTTGTGGATCACCCGGCGGTTGGTGACGGCGAGCTCGGTCGACCGCCGCCGGATCCAGGCGATGAACAGGAGCCAGAGGCCGAGCACGGCCAGCGCGGCGGCGGCGATCTCGACATAGGGCCGGAGGTCGGCGGTTGCCAGAACGGCGGCGACGAGAACGGCGGCCGCCAGGAGCAGGGTGATGATCGAGCGGAGATAGATGAACCAGTGGATTTCCGTGCGCGCCAGCACGATCTCATCGGTTTGCAGGATCTTGTCGACATAGGTCATGGCACGGCCCGGCGGATGCGCTTGCGTGCCGACGAAACGATGCAACGGCCGCTTGGTTGCAAGCGCCGGCAACCGACGCTGCCCCTGGGGCGTTGATTACGTGGGGCGCGGCTGCCTCGAAGGAGCGGGGTCAATCATGTCGGACCGTTTCTTTCGCTTGCTGCTGCAAGCCGGCAAATGGCTCGCCACCCTTCTGATGGTCTTCGCCGTGCTGGTGCTGATCCTGGCTTTCGTCGATCTGGTCGCGCCGGCCGGAGCGGCCTACGACCGTCGCCTGGCTCTCGCCGGGGCCGCGTGCTTTGCCGTCGCGGCATGGCTCCGCCTCGTCGCCGGCCAGGCGCTCCGCAAGACGTCTGACCACCCCTTCGATGCGGAACCCTGACCGTCACCGATGCCGGATCTAGACCGGCGGGCGGCCGCGCGCGATGCCCATGACCAGCGAGACCAGGAACAGGACCAGGAAGATATAGAAGATGATCTGGGCGATCTGCGCCGAGGCCGCGGCCAGGCCGCCGAAGCCCAGCGCCGCCGCGACGATCGCGATGATGAAGAAGATCAAGGCCCAGCGCAGCATGTCGCCCTCCGGTCGCGAAAGCCGGAAGCGGCCTTCACAACCAGAACGCGGACGCTGCGGCAAGGTTCCGGCGAGGCTTCCGGTCGGCCGATCGAGCGAGGCAGCGCGAGAGGTTACGAGCGACCTACGCCGTCTTCGCCACCTTCAGGCCGAGTTCCTGGATCATCTGTTCGCGCATGACGAACTTCTGCACCTTGCCGGTCACGGTCATGGGGAAGCCGTCGACGAACTTGATGTGGCGCGGGATCTTGTAGTGCGCGATCTGGCCGCGGCAGAAGGCCTGGATTTCCTCGGCGCTGGATTTCTGGCCCTCCTTGAGCTGGATCCAGGCGCAGAGCTCCTCACCATATTTGTCGTCGGGCACGCCGACGATCTGCACGCTGGCCACCTTGGGGTGGCGGAACAGGAACTCCTCCACCTCGCGCGGATAGACGTTCTCGCCGCCGCGGATCACCATGTCCTTGATGCGGCCGACGATGTTGAAGTAGCCGGCCTCGTCCATGGTGGCGAGATCGCCGGTATGCATCCAGCCGGCGCGGTCGATGGCTTCCGCCGAGCGCTCGGCATCGCCCCAATAGCCAAGCATGACGGAATAGCCGCGGGTGCAGAATTCGCCCGACGCGCCGGGCGGCACGATGCGGCCTTCGGCATCGACGATCTTCGCCTCGACGTGCGGCAGCATGCGCCCGACGGTGCTGACGCGGCGCTCGAGCTCGTCGTCCACCGCCGACTGCGTGCTGACCGGGCTGGTCTCGGTCATGCCGTAGGCGATGGTCACCTGCGACATGTTCATCTCGGCGATGACCCGCTTCATCACCTCGGTCGGGCAAGGCGAGCCGGCCATGATGCCGGTGCGCAGCGACTTCAGGTCGTAGCGCTTGAACTCGGGATGGGCGAGCTCGGCGATGAACATGGTCGGCACGCCGTAGAGCGCCGTGCAGCGTTCTTCCGAAATCGCCTCCAGCACCGACTGCGGCTCGAAGGCCTCCCCCGGATAGACCATGGTGGCGCCGTGCGTCATGCAGCCGAGATTGCCCATGACCATGCCGAAGCAGTGGTAGAGCGGCACCGGGATGCAGAGCTTGTCGTCGGCGGTGAGCCGGATCGCCTCGCCGACGAAGAAGCCGTTGTTGAGAATGTTGTGATGGGTGAGCGTGGCGCCTTTCGGCGCGCCGGTGGTGCCGCTGGTGAACTGGATGTTGATGGGATCGTCGAACTGCAGCTTCGGCGCCAGCGCTGCCAACCTGTCGCGTTCCGCCTTGCCGCCGGCCTGCATCGCCTCGTCGAAGGCAAAGGTGCCCGGCACCTTGCCGGTGCCGATGCGGATCACCGTCTTCAGATGCGGCAGGCGGCCGCTCGCCAGGCTGCCCGGCTTGCTGCGGTCGAGCTCCGGCGCCAGTTCGTGCAGCATGCCGAGATAGTCCGAGGTCTTGAAGCTTTCCGCCGTGACCAGCGCCTTGCAGCCGACCTTGTTGAGCGCGTATTCGATCTCGGCCAGGCGATAGGCCGGGTTGATGTTGACCAGGATGAGGCCGGCCTTGGCGGTGGCGAACTGGGTCAGCGCCCATTCGGTGTTGTTCGGCGACCAGATGCCGATGCGCTCGCCCGGTTCCAGGCCGAGCGCCACGAGGCCGGCGGCGAGGGCATCCACCTTCGTCTTCAGCTCGGCCCAGGTCCAGCGCACCTTCTGGTGACGGACGACGAGCGCGGGACGGTCGGCCCAGCGTTCCACCGCCCGGTCGAAATGCGCGCCGATGGTCTCACCGATCAACGGCACATCCGACGCGCCGTGCGAATAGCTTTGCGTGTACTTTACCATGGCGGCTCTCCTCCCGTGTCGGGATTGAAATTAGCACGGTTGCGGGCGGCGGAAAAACCCGCGAAACGCGGCCTTTATGGCGTTTCCGTGGCGGTTGCGCTGGTGTACCATGCCGGTGGCAGGGCTGGGGAAGGCGATGGCGGACGACGACTCCCGCATAGGCGAACCGATCTACGAGCATCTGCAGCGCTTCATTCGCGCCGGCAAGGCTGACAGCGTCGAGGCGCTGCTCGCCGCGGCGGAGCGCATCGAGGTCGACCTGCTGCTCGCCGACATGCCGAGTTCGCCGCGGCATTTCCTGCGCGCCGGGCTCGATTATCTGCGCTACATGCTGCGCGAGCGCGGCGCGGCGCCGAAATACGACGTGCTGCGCGAACTCAACGCCGCGCTGAAGGACGACGAAACCTAGGCGTCCTTTTTGCTTGCCTGCGTCAGGGCTTCCAGCTTGCAAGGGCAGAGGCATTCCGCGTCCGGCGAAACCGGCAGCGGCAGGCGCAGGCTCAGCTCCTTGCACCAGCACGCGCCCTGGGGATCGCAGACATAGAGCCGGCCGCATGCCGCGCAGCGAAATTCGCGCGCGCCCTGCCGTTCGCCGTTCATGCGGCGGCGCGGATCATGGCGGCGCCGTTCTCGCCGATCATGATAGAGGGCGCGTTGGTATTGCCGCTTACCAGGGTCGGCATGATCGAGGCATCGACGACGCGCAGCCCGGCGATGCCATGCACCCGCAGTTCGGCATCGACCACCGCCAGGGGATCGGCGCCCATCTTGCAGGTGCCGACCGGGTGGTATTCCGTCTCCGCCGCCGCGCGGATGAATTCGGCGATCTCGGCATCGCTCTGCCGGTCCGGGCCGGGAAAACGCTCGGCGCCGAGATAGGGCCGGAAGGCCTTGGCCGCCATGATCTCGCGTCCGCGCCGGACGCCGGCGATGAGCACCTTGAGGTCCGCCTCGCCGGCGAGATAGTTCGGGTCGATCGCCGGCGGCGCGGCGGGATCGCTCGATGCGAGGCGAAGCTCGCCGCGGCTCTCCGGCCGCAGGCAGCAGACGTGCAGCGTGATGCCGTGGCCTTCCGGCTTGATGCGGCCGTGATCGATGACATAGGCCGGGATGAAATGGAACTGGATGTCGGGCGAGGCCGCGTTGGCGTCGGTCCTGGCAAAGGCGCCGGCCTCGGCGACGTTGGAGGTCGCCGGCCCGTCCTTCAGCAGCAGATATTGCAGGCCGAGCTTGAGCTGCTTCAGCGGCCGGGTCAGGCCGTCATAGGTGATCGGCTGCGCGCTCTCGTGGATGACGTTGATGTCGAGATGATCCTGCAGGTTCTTGCCCACGCCCGGCAGGTCGTGCATGGGCGCGACGCCGACGCGGCTGAGCTCGTCCGCCGGCCCGATGCCCGAAAGCAGCAGAAGCTGCGGCGAATTGATGGC
>DATKQA010000229.1:0-2174 GCA_035523835.1 Candidatus Sulfotelmatobacter sp. | reverse complement strand
CATCGCGCATCGTCTCTCGACCGTGATCGATGCCGATCTCATCTATGTGGTCGAGGCCGGCCGCATTGCCGAGTCCGGCACGCATGCCGAGCTGTTGCGGCGCGGCGGCGCTTATGCGCGGCTTCACGCGCTGCAATTCGCCGATCAGGCCGCCGAGCAATCCGTCGTCGAGATGCGCCGTCTGGGGCTCGGCCGGACGCGCTAGGGCATGATGCGCCTCTGGAAGCGGCTCATCCGGTCCGCGGCGGCGCAGCGCCTCGCCTGCTGGCTGATCCAGCTCTATATCCGGCTCGTGCATCTGACCGGCAGCTGGCGCGAGGAGCATGGCGAGATCGCGCGCCGCCTGGTGGCGGCGCGCCAGCCCTTCATCGGCGCCTTCTGGCACGGGCGCATGCTGATGATCCCGGTCGCCTGGAACCGGCGCGCGCCGCTCGCCATGCTGATCTCGGGCCATCGCGACGGCCGCCTCATCGCCGGCGCCGTCGCCCATTTCGGCATCGGCTGGGTGATGGGGTCTTCGAGCGGCGGCGGCGGCGCGGCGCTCCGGCGGATGGTGAAGCACATCCGCGGCGGCGCGTACGTCGCCATCACGCCGGACGGGCCGCGCGGCCCCGCCATGCGCGCGAGCGCCGGCATCGTCACCGCGGCGCGCCTCGCCGAGGTGCCGATCGTGCCGATCACCTATGCGACGCGGCGGCGGCGCCTGCTGCGCACCTGGGACCGCTTCCACCTGCCGCTCCCCTTCGGCGCCGGCGTCTTCGTCTGGGGCGAGCCGGTGACCGTCGCCGTCGACGCCGACGACGGCGCGCAGGAGGATGCGCGCGCGCTGCTGGAGGCGCGGCTCAACGCGATCACCGCCGAGGCTGATCGCTTGATGGGCCACGCCGCGACCGTGCCGGAGCCGGCGCCCGCCGGCGCGCCCGCCGGCGTTGCCCTCGGCAGCGGGCGGAAATGACGCTGATCCCGCTCTATCGCGGCCTCACCACCCTGCTGGGGCCGGCGGTCCGCCTCTATCTCGGCCGGCGCCTCAAGACCGGCAAGGAGGATGCGCTGCGCTTCGGCGAGCGCGAGGGACGGCCGAGCCGCGCGCGGCCGCCGGGCCCGCTGGTGTGGATCCACGCGGCGAGCGTCGGCGAGGCGGTCTCCACCCTCGCCTTCATCGACCGCCTGGTCGCCGAGCGGCCGGCACTCAACATGCTGGTCACCACCGGCACCGTCACCTCGGCGCGGCTCCTCAACACGCGGCTGCCCACCGGGCATGCCTGGCACCAGTACGTGCCGGTGGACCGACCGCTCTATGTGCGCCGCTTTCTCGACCACTGGCGGCCCGATCTCGCGATCTGGGTCGAGTCCGAGCTCTGGCCCAACCTCATCGTCGAGACGCGCCGGCGCCGCGTGCCGATCATCCTGTTGAACGGCCGCATGTCGCAGGCATCCTTCCGCCGCTGGCAGCGGGTGCCGTCGCTGATCAAGCCGCTGCTCGCCGGATTCGATCTCTGCCTGGCGCAGGATACGGTGCAGGCCGAGCGCTTCGCGCGGCTCGGCGCGCCGCGCAGCCTCACCGTCGGCGACCTCAAATCGGCGGCGGCGCCGCTGCCGGTGGATCCGGCCGAGCTCGACCGGCTCGCGGCGGCACTGGGCGCGCGGTCGCGCTGGCTCGCCGCCAGCACGCATGACGGCGAGGAGGAGCTGGCCGTCCAGGCCCATCTCCGCCTCCGCACCCGCTTTCCCGAGCTCTGCACCCTCATCGCGCCGCGCCATCCCGCGCGCGGCGGCGAGATCGCGGCGCTGGTGGCGCGGCACGGGCTCAAGGCGGCGCGCCGCTCCCGCGAGGAGCCGCTCGGCGCCGATGTCGCGCTCTATATCGTCGACACGCTGGGCGAGCTCGGCCTCTTCTATCGCCTCGCCGGCCTCGCCTTCATCGGCGGCTCGACCGGCAGCCTCGGCGGCCACAATCCACTGGAGGCGGCGCTCCTCGACTGCGCGATCCTGCACGGACCCGACATGACGAACATCGCAGCGGCAACGGCGGCGCTCCACGCTGCCGGCGGCGCCGAGGCGGTGACCGATGCGGCCTCGCTCGCCGCGGCGCTGGAGCGGCTGCTCGGCAATTCCGAGCTGCGCCGCCGCCGCGCCGCGGCGGCGGGCACGGTGGCGGCACGCCAGCGCAACGT
>DATKQA010000228.1:0-4178 GCA_035523835.1 Candidatus Sulfotelmatobacter sp. | reverse complement strand
CGGCCCTGGCACAGACGCAGACATGGCCGAGCCAGTCGACGCCGCCGACGGTGCCGCTCTACAACCTGCCGCGGCCGGACTATGACCAGCCGGGCATCGCCGTCGGCAGCTTTCTGGTGTTGCCGAGCGCTTCCGAGGTGGCGACCTACGACGACAATATCTTCGCCTCGGAACAGAGCCGGGCTGGCGACTTCGTCAATACGACCAACGAATCCATAGCAGCGGCCTCGCAATGGTCGCGCCACAGCCTGTCCGGACGGCTCTATTCCGCCCAGCAGGCCTATGCCAGCCATGGTTCGGAGAACGCCAACACCTACGGCGCCGAAGGCTCCGGCCGCCTCGACATCACCGGCCAGTCGTTCCTGCAATTGGACGGAAGCTTCGTGCAGCAGCCCGAACAGCGCGGCGCGCTGCAGGCCAGCACCAACCTGGCGACGCGGCCGGTCTTCAACACCACCACGGGCAGGCTTACCTACGACCAGAGCTTCAACTACTGGGAAGAGCGGGCGCAGGCGTCGGTGCAGGACGTGGACTTCATCACCGGCGGCAATGAGTTCCGTGACGGCAGCGTCTATACCGTGCGTAACCGCGTCGTCTTCAAGCTGTCGGAAGAGCTCGGCGCCTTCATCGAAGGCTCCAATGCCTGGCAGGATTGGGACCTCAACCCCAGCCAGCGCAATTCCGACAATCTCACCGGACTGATCGGCATCAGCGCCCAGATTCCGACGGTGATCCAGGGCGAGCTCGGCATCGGCGTGCTGCGCGAAAGCTATTCCAACAGCGCCTTCAAGCCGCTGGTCACCCCGGCGCTCACTGGCTCCCTGACGTGGAACATCTTGCCGCTCACCAGCATCGTCGCCTCGGCGCAGCGCACCGTCGTCGGCACCGAAACCTTCTGCAACGCGGCGACCGGGATCTGCCAGATCTCATCGGGCGCCAGCACGCCGGTGGTGACCGCGTTCAGCAGCCAGCGCAATACCTTTCAGTCGACCGGCGGGCAGATCGGCGTGCAGCACGAGTTCTGGCACAATATTCTGGGCGAAGCCAACGTCGCCTACGAGCACGACGTGTTCGATTTCAACGGCTTGGTCGACGATACCTATGTCCTGTCCGGCGACGTGCACTACCTGCTCAATCGCTATTCCGAAATCGATTTCAATTTTGCCCATACCCAGCGCACGGCCAATCTCTCTGCCGACCGCACCTTCAACTCCGGGCCCTATACCGACAACATCGTCTTCCTGACGCTCAAGGTCGGACTGTAGTCTCCGCCGCCCCGGCGATGAAGGCATTGAACGCGGTGGCGTCGAAATTGATGCCACCGCCGCGCCCCGGCCCGATGGCGAAATCGATCGTCCCGCCGCGCTGCAGCCGCACCGGCAGCGTGAAATCCGCCTTGCGGGACTTGCCGGGACCGCCGAGCTCCGCCGCATAGGCCACGCGCCGGTCGACCATAATGGCGAAGCTGATGCCCTCCGCCCGCTGGTCGTTCACCTGCACCGTGCCGGAGACCTTGAACGTGCCGGCGGCGGGGCTCGACCAGCGGCGCACCGCCCAGACGAAGCCGTCGCGCGAACGGTCGGGATGCACCATGCCGGCCCTGATCTTCAAGGTCGGGCTCTGCGGCGAGGTCCAGCTATCCTGGCCCTGGTCCGCTTGCAGCGGCACGAACGGTTCGGCGAACTCGCTGCCAACGGCGACCGGTGTGCCGGGTCGCAGGATCATGCCGTAGGACCAGTCCTTGCTACCCTGCACGAGCGAGAAGTCGTCGGCGGAACTGGCCACGGGTCGAGCGGCGCCGCCGGCTTCGGGCGATGGCGGTGCGGCGCCGCCGCGAATGTAGACCGGGTTCTCGCTCAGCGCGATCGCGACGCGACCGTTTTGCGGCGTGACGCGCCTCTCGCCGCCCATCATGCTGTCGATGCGAAGCGGTCCGCCGCTGGCAAGGTCGAAGCCGGCTTTGGGCAGCAACGACCAGGCGACGCGGATCTCGTCCTCGCGTCCGGCAAAGGCATAGACATGCACACGCGGATCGCTCGCTTCGCGGCGGACGAAGTGAGCGCCCTGCAATTCATGGATCAGGACGGCATAGGCGACATAGGCCGGATTCGGCGCGTAGCGGCCGAGCGGGTCGTGCTCGTCGCGCAGCAGGCCGAGGCCGGCGAATTCCTGGTAGTCGCGCAACAGGTACCAGTAGATCCGCGCAACCTTGGCGCTCAGCAGCAGCGTCGACATGCGGACGAGATAGCGGGCCACGTCGTCCCGGCTCTTTTTCATGTCGGCGAGATCGCTGAACTCGGTGGCCCAGATCGGCTTCGGCTTGCCGTATGTCGCCATGAGCCGGCGCAAGGCGGCGATATCGCGCTCCACGCCTTCCGGCGGCGAGCGATAGGGATGGATGACCACCGCGTCCATGCTGTCGAGCGCGCCCTTCTGGAACAGCTTCTGGAAATAGTCGAGCGGGATGGGCACCGCGGCGCCGCCGAGCACGGTGAGCGAGGGGTCGGCCGACTTCAGCGTCCGATAGGTGTCTTGCAGCATCGCCGCATAGAATTTCGGTCGGTCGCTGCGGCACGGGCCGTCGCAGAAGCTGCCGTTGTATTCGTTCCAGACTTCGACCGCCTTCAGGGCGTGTCCAAAGTGCTGCGCGACGGCGCGGGCATAGGCGGCATAGGCGGCGCGGCCGGCGTCGGTATAGGGCGTCTTGCCGTCGTCATAAAGCCGGTTGGCGAAAGCCAGCACGATCAGCGGATCGATATGCCGGGCGGCGAGCGCGGTCATATAGGCATCGAGCCGGGGCGGAAAGAGATAGCGGCCGCGCGCCGTTTCCACCTGGCCCCAGGGCTGCTCGTCGCGGATGTGGCCGATGCCGGCCCTGTCGATCAAGGGAATGATGTCGATCGGCCAGCCCTTGGCGAAATGCGTCATGACGCCGAAGGGTGAATCCGCTGCCGCCGGCTTCGGCCGCGGCACGACGGCGAAGGCCGCCTCGGCCGTTCCGCCCGTCCGTGCCGCGGTGACGCTGAGGATGAAATACCCGGGGCCGGCGATCGCCGGATGAAACGCCGCCGTGCCGCCGCTCGGATGCAGCTCGCCAGACGCGACCTGGTTGCCGAAGAAATCGTGCACCTGCCAGCGCAAGGATTGATCCGGCGCATAGACGGGAACGGCGATCGGCTCGCCTTCGACGAAGATGTTGCCGAGCGCGCCCTGGCCGATGGCGATCCGCGCCGCCGCCGGCATCGGCAGGGCGGCGAGCAGCAGGAACAGAAGCGCGATGCGGCGCATCACGGGACGGCGGGGCTCGGAATGGCGTGGAGCTGCACGGCATGCTGCGTCAGCACGGTGCGGTAGATTGCCAGGAGATCGCGGGTATGCGCCTCCGCGGTCTGCGGCGCATCCCAATAACGGCGATAGGCTTCGGCGCCAAGCCGCGCCGCCTCGGCATCGTCGCAAAGCCGGCGCATGCGATCGAGCAGTTGCCTGCGGTCGCCGGCATCGACCACATAGCCGTTCACCCCGTCGATGATGAAGTCGGCCGGCGCCGTCGTGCGGTTGACGATGGCAGGAACACCCTGGGCCAAGGCCTCGAAAACCACCAGGCCGCCGTTCTCGTACCAGGTGGAGGGGAAGATGAGCGCGCGCGCCTTGCGCATGACGGCACCCACCGCGGCGGCATCGAGCCAGCCGGTACAGCGCACCGTGCCGTCGAATTCCCGGAGCGTGTCGAGCAGGGGGCCGTCGCCGACCACGGTCAGCGGCAGGCCGGCGTCGCGTGCCACCTCGGCAAGCAATCGCACGCCCTTTTCCTCGGTGAGGCGGCCGACGAAGACGAAGTCGCGGTTGTCGGCGACGGCGACCGGGATGTCGCGGCCGACCTCGATCGGCGAGCGGACGACGTAGCGCGCATGCGGCCGGGGGATGAAGCGCTCGATGACGCGCTCGGCAAAAGGCGAAACGGAGAGCATGCGCAAACTCGCGCCGGCGCGCCGCAGCGCCGCGGCGGTGGCCCATTGCCGTAGCACCCTGACTATCTTGTAGGCATAGCCGCGGCTGTCGCAATTGGCGGCGATGCAGGCCGGCGACAGCGGCGACAGCCTGCACGGCGTCGATCGGCGGAAGTGGTAGTAGGCGCCGTTCGGGCAGGCGATGAAATAATCGTGCAACGATGCCACCGC
>DATKQA010000227.1:0-2568 GCA_035523835.1 Candidatus Sulfotelmatobacter sp. | reverse complement strand
GCGATGCCCGCATCATCGGCTTCGCCCAGCGCCAGGTAACCCTGACCGACTGGATCTTCACGCTTGGCGGCGTCGTGCTGGTGGCGATCGGCGGCATCGGCAATGCGGCGCTGCACGGCATGCCGCTCGATACGCCCTGGCTCGCCCTCGGCAGCATCCTCTTTACCGCCTCCGGCATCATCTGGGTGGCGGTGCTGATCCCCCTGCAGATGCGGCTCGGACGGATGGCCAGGGGCTTCGCGCACGGCGGCCCGATCCCGCCGGCCTACTGGCGGGCGGAGAAACTCTGGGCCTGCTTCGGCGTGCTCGCCACGCTCCTGCCGCTCGCCAACATCCCGGTGATGGTTTTCAAATAGACCGCCGCGCCGGGCCTCAATAGGAGCGCGGCAGCCCGAGCACGTGCTCGGCGATATAGGCGAGGATCAGGTTGGTCGAAATCGGCGCCACCTGATAGAGCCGGGTCTCGCGGAACTTGCGCTCGATGTCGAACTCCTCGGCGAAGCCGAAGCCGCCGTGGGTCTGCAGGCACATGTCGGCCGCCTGCCAGGAGGCCTCCGAGGCGAGCATCTTCGCCATATTGGCCTCGGCGCCGCAGGGCTGGCCGTGCTCGAAGAGGCCCGCCGCCTTGTCGATCATCAAGGCGGCCGCCTCACTCGCGGCATAGGCGCGAGCGATGGGAAACTGGATGCCCTGGTTCTGCCCGATCGGCCGGCCGAAGACGACGCGGCTCTTGGCATAGGCGCTGGCCTTGTCGATGAACCAGCGCGCATCGCCGAGGCACTCGGCGGCGATCAGGATGCGCTCGGCGTTCATCCCGTCGAGGATGTAGCGGAAACCCCGGCCCTCCTCGCCGATCAGGTTCGCCGCTGGCACTGCCATGTCGTCGAAGAAGACCTCGGTGGTGGCGTGGTTGAGCATGGTGCGGATGGGGCGGATGGTCAGGCCCTTGCCGAGGGCGGCGCGCATGTCGACGACGAAAACCGAAAGCCCCTCGGTCTTGCTCCGCGCCTTGTCGCGCGGCGTGGTGCGGGCGAGCAGCAGCATGAGGTCGGAATGCTCGGCCCGCGAGGTCCACACCTTCTGGCCGTTGACGACATAGACGTCGCCCTTGCGGATGGCCATGGTGCTGATCGAGCTGGTATCGGTGCCGGCGGTCGGTTCGGTGACGCCGAAGGCCTGGAGCCGCAATTCGCCGGTGGCGATCTTCGGCAGGTAGGCGCGCTTCTGCGCCGGGCTGCCGTGGCGCAGGATCGTGCCCATGATGTACATCTGCGCATGGCAGGCGGCGCCATTGCCGCCGCTGCGCTGCACCTCTTCCAGGATCGCCGCGGCGGCGCCGAGGCTAAGACCGCTGCCGCCATATTCCTCGGGGATCAGCGCCGCCAGATACCCGGCCTCGGTCAGGGCGCGGACGAACTCGGTCGGATAGGCACGCTCGCGATCCTTCTCGCGCCAGTATTCGCCGGGAAAGCGGGCAGAGAGCGCGCGCACGCCGGCGCGGATTTCCTTGATCTGCTCGCCCGACGAAGCGGCGGCCTGTTCGGTTGCGGGCGCTGTCCCGGTCATCGTCGATCCTTTCAATGCCTACGCCCGACTATAGAGCGCCGCCGCCGCCGGCGCCAAATCGCCCCGCTGGCAATCGGCCGGCGGGCGCGACAAACTGCGGGCGGGCTATCGACCAGGCAGGGAGCATCCCATGGCAGGCAAGCGCGAGATCGTGGTTCCCAAGGGCATGGAGGCGCAGTTCGACCGCTTCCACTACGCGCCAGCGGTCAAGGCCGGCGGCCTGCTCTTCGTCTCCGGCCAGGTCGGCCGCGACGAAAGCAAGATGGAGGTCGTCGAAGGCGCCGAGGCGCAGATCGCGCTCGCCTTCGCCAACCTCGGCCGCGTGCTCGCCGCCGCCGGCTGCGGCTTCGCCGACGTGGTCGAGCTGATCAGCTACCACACCGACATCAAGGCGCAGATGCGGCCCTTCATCGCCGAGAAGGACAAGCACTTCCCCAAGGACTTCCCGGCCTGGACCGCGCTCGGCGTCGCCGCGCTGGCGCATCCGAAGATCCAGATCGAGATTCGCTGCACCGCGGCGCTGCCCTAACGGGCGGCGCCACGGCGCGCCGACGGCTCGCAACAGCACCGCATTCCGATGGCGCTCGACGTCGCCCTGTGGCTCGAGCAACTGGCCTCGGACAATATGCGCGCGCGTTCCGCGACAACGATATCGACGGGGAAGTGCTGGCGGAACTGAGCGACGACGACGTCGGCGCGCTCGCCATCACCTCGATCGGCCATCGCCGCCGCGTCGCTCTATGCCGGGTTCGGCGAGGGCCTGGACACCGGCGACTTGCGCGAGGCCAAGGTTCTGCTCGACGCGCTCGCGTGAACCCTGGAGTCCACAGAATCTAGAGTCCGACGCGACGGAGCAGCGCCTCGGGATAGCGTGCGCCGGCGGCGGCGCCGGTCTTGAACACGCGATCCAGCTCGTCGCGCGTCTTGGCCGAAATGCCTTGCGGCACGGCGGCGGCATTCTCTTCGATCCAGCGTACGCGGCTGGTGCCGGCGATCGGCACG
>DATKQA010000226.1:0-11094 GCA_035523835.1 Candidatus Sulfotelmatobacter sp. | reverse complement strand
GCGGGCGAGCGTGCGGGCCGTCCAGCCGTTGCAATTGTCGATCGCGTCATAGGTCCGACCGGACGCATAGAAGGCGCTGCCGGGATAGGGCCCGTCGCCGAGCCGCAGCGGCGGCTGCCCGGACGATGACCGCAATGTCCCGCGAATGAAGTCCAAGGCGTCTGCGTAGGCAACGGAAGACAGGTGGAGGGCCACCACGTTCGCCGCGCCGAAGGCCGCCTCCGGCGTCGCGCCGAGGCTGGTCACCAGCACCACGCCCGGACCCGGGAAGAGCGCCGCCAGGCTTTGCCCGACCGTGACGGCGCGGGCCATGTAGTAGGCGCGATCGCCGAAGCCGAAGACCAGAAAGCGTGTTCCCGGCGCGGCCCGGGCCAGCGCGGCCAAAGGCTCCGGCAGCCGCCCGACGGGGAGGCCGATGTCGGTGTGCCAACCGCGGTCGATGACGAAGACGGTCTTGTCCCTCGGGCCGTCGGGCGCCGGGCGCTCGGGCGGCGCCGCGCAGCCGCCGTGCAGGCCGATCGCCGCCAGACAGAGAAAGCGGAAGAGAACGCGGGTTCGCACCATGACGTCAGGCAATATCGCTCAAGTCCATGGTATATCTATGGCGCTCGATGGCGCGCCGGTCCGGGGCTTGGCGGGGATACGGCGGCGGATAAGGGGAACTGCGGCATGTCGATCATCGCCTGGATCGTTCTTGGACTGATCGCCGGCTTCATCGCCAGCAAGATCGTCAACAAGGCCGGCGAAGGCTTCATCTTCGCCCAGTTCGGCGCCGCCGGAGTCACCGGCTTCAATCTCTACAGCATGTTCGTCGCCGTGGTCGGCGCCATCGTCGTGCTGATCGTCTATCATGCGATCGTCCGCCGCTAGGACGGAACCACACGGCGGGCCGACCATCATGACGGTGCCTGCGGAACCCGGGATAGGCTGATGCGCAGCCGTTTTCAGCGTTTTGTCATCGCCTCCGGCGCCGTTCTGGCGGCGACGGCCGGCAGCGCGCTGGCCGCGGGACCGCAGCAGGCCGGCGTATCCGCTGCCGTGCGCGGCGAGATCAGGCGCATCAACGCGGCCAATCCCGTCGGTGTCCGGCTGGCGAGCGGTCAGCCGATCTATCTCGCCGACCGCATCGACTCCGGCCCCGCTTCGGGGCTGCAGATCATGCTGCTGGACCAGACCACCTTCACCATCGGTCCCGACAGCTCGGTCACCATCGATCAATTCGTCTATGACCCGACCACCAGCGCCGGCCGGCTCACGGCCAGTATCGGCAAGGGCGTGTTCCGCTTCGTGTCCGGCAAGATCGCTCAGCACGACCCGGCCAGCATGACGGTGAAGCTGCCGCTGGCCACCATCGGCATTCGCGGCACCATGGTCTTCGGCCGCAGCGACGGCAAAAGCGCGATCGTCGGCCTGGCCGGACCGGGACCGGAGAACAATACCGGCGACAAGACCGCAGGCGTCGACGTCATCACCGCCGATGGCACCGCCGAGCTGCGCCGGCCCGGCTGGGGTGCCATCGTCACGTCCGGACGGCCGCCGCTGCTGCAGCAGTTGCCGCGCGCGCTGGTCGAGCAGATCCTGAACCAGGTGGCGCCGCGCGCGCTTGCCGGCTCGCCGAGCTTATCGGGGGCGAGCGGGTCCCGGCAGCCAGGCAACGGCGCGCCCCCGGTCGGTGCCGCTTCAACCGGCCAGGCGGCAGGCCAGGCGAGCGCGACGGCGCTGGTCAGTCTCGCCTCGCTCGACAAGATCGCGCCGCTTACGCAAAACGCGGATCAGGCGACACTTGCCGCGGTGCAGCTCGGCGACAACGGCATCAATACCACGATGCAGCAACTGCTGCTGCAGACCGGCTTCGGCTTCTATGCCCTGAACAACATAAGCCTGACCGGCTCCGCCGGCAGCGGTTCCTACAATTTCAGCATGCAGATCAATTTCGATACGCGGCAGATCAACGTGCAATATCAGGTCAACAGCTTCATCTTCGATGACGAAGCGTTCGTGCCGGGATCGTTGAGCTTCTCGCAATCCTACGCCGGCGCCAGCGGTCCGGCGACCTTCAGCGGCAGCGGAAGCTGCGTGTTCACCTTCTCCTGCCAGGGCAGCGTGTCGCTGAAGAATGTCAATGGCGTTGCCGGCCAGGCGGACTTCTCGCTCAGCGTCGGCGCCGGGTCGCGGTCGTCGAGCGGTGCCGGCAGCGCCGCGAAGCAGACCGGGGGATAGCCGCCCGCCTGCCCGCGTCAGTGCGCCTGCCTGCCGGCATGGTCCGCCAGCACGCCGGCGATGACCGCCGTCAGGCGCCTGGCGGTCGGTATGTGCAGAAATTCGTTCGGGCCATGGGCATTCGAATGCGGCCCGAGCACGCCGGTGACGACGAATTGCGCCGCCGGGAATTTCTCGCCGAGCATGGCCATGAAGGGAATGCTGCCGCCCTCGCCCATGAAGGCTGGCGGCGCGCCGAAGGCCGCTTGCGAGGCGCGTTCCAGCGATTGCTCGAGCCAGGGCGAGAGCGCCGGCGCATTCCAGCCGGTGGTGGCGTCGCCGATGGCAACTTCCACTTCGGCGCCGTAGGGCGCCTTCTCGCCGAGCAGGCGGGCCACGGCGGCTTTCGCCGTCGCCGCGTCGAGCGTCGGCGGCAGGCGCAGGCTGAGCTTCGCCCTGGTGTAGGGCAGCAGGACGTTGCCGGCATTCGCCGGATCGGGCAGGCCCTCGATGCCGGTCACCGCCAACTGCGGGCGCCAGGTGCGATTGAGCACCAGTTCGGTCAGGTCGCTCGTCACCGGTCCCGTCCCGCCGGCGAAGGGAAACTTGGCGTAGACCTCCTTGCCGAGCGCGGCGGCGGCGCGACGCGCCTGGCTCACCCTTTCCGCCGGCACCTGCACGTAGAGTTCCTCCGGCTTGATGGCGCCGGTCGCCTCGTCCTCGATCCGCGATAGAAGCTGGCGGGCGATGCGGAAACTGGAAGGCACGACGCCGGAGGCGTCGCCGGAATGCACGCCCTCGTCCAGCACGCGCACCGTGAGCGTGCCGGCCATCACGCCGCGCAGCGAGGTGGTCAGCCAGAGCTGGTCATAGTTGCCGCAACCGGAATCGAGGCACACCACCAGGGACGGCTGGCCGATCCGGGCCGCGAGATGATCAACGTAATGCGGCAGATCGTAGCTGCCCGATTCCTCGCAGGCCTCGATGAGGATGACGCAGCGCGCATGCGGCGCGCCCTGCTCGCGCAGCGCCGCGATGGCGGCGAGCGCACCGAACATGGCATAGCCGTCGTCGGCGCCGCCGCGCCCGTAGAGCTTGTCGCCCTGCAGCACCGGGATCCAGGGACCGAAGCCGTCGCTCCAGCCGACCATCTCCGGCTGCTTGTCGAGGTGGCCGTAGAGCAGCACGCAGTCATCGGCCTGGCCGGGGATGTCGATGAGAATGACCGGCGTTCGGCCGGGCAGGCGCACCACCTCGAGCGTCGACCCCGCGAAACCGGCGATCGCCCGCCGCGCCCAGCCTTCGAACAAGGCGACCGCGGCATCCATATGGCCGTGCGCCGCCCACTCGGGATCATAGGCCGGAGACTTGTTCGGAATTTTGATGTATTCGACCAGGGTCGGAATGATGTCATCGCCCCAGCGCTGATCGACGAGCTTTTTCAGCTTGGCATTATCCAGCATCGACCTGCTCTTTCCATATGCGGGCACCGACGGATTGGCCGGCGACCGCTTGCCGACCTTATAGCCGACCGGCTTCGCCGCCAGCAACCGGCCCGTCCCCGCGGGCGATGCTGGCGGGCCGGGGTGCGCCGGGATATGCTCGTCGCCATGATGTTGTGCGTTGCGAGGAACCCATGCCGGCAACCCGTTCGGCAACCGTAGCCGGCGAGCCGCAGTTGCTGCGGCATGTCGGCGACGGGATCGCCATCCTGACCTTGAACCGGTCGCAAGCGCGCAACGCGCTCAGCGCCTCGCTCATGGCGGACCTGCAGGCGGCGCTCGATGGGCTGCGCGGCGATCCCGCGGTCAAGGTCGTCGTCATCGCGGCGAACGGTCCGGCCTTCTGCGCCGGCCACGACCTCAGGGAGTTGCGGGCCGAGCCGCGGCGGGCACGCTATGAGGCGCTGTTCGGCCAATGCAGCCGGCTGATGCAGACGATCGTGCGCCTGCCGCAGCCGGTGATCGCCCGGGTGCAGGGGGTGGCGACCGCCGCCGGCTGCCAGTTGGTGGCGAGCTGCGATCTCGCGGTGGCGGCGCTGGAGGCGAAGTTCGCCACGCCGGGGGTCAATATCGGCCTGTTCTGCTCGACGCCCATGGTGGCGCTGACGCGCAATGTCGGCCGCAAGCAGGCGATGGAGATGCTGCTCACCGGCGACATGGTGGATGCGGAAAGCGCCGTTCGCATCGGACTGATCAATCACGCGGTGCCGGCGGCCGAACTCGATGCGGCGGTGTCGGCGTTGGCCGCGAAGATCACCTCGAAGTCGCCCTTGACGCTCAAGATCGGCAAGGAGGCCTTCTATCGCCAGATCGAAATGAACCTCGCCGACGCCTATGCCTATGCCAGCGGCGTGATGGTGCAGAACATGCTGGCGCGCGACGCGGCCGAAGGCATCGACGCCTTCCTCGAGAAGCGCGATCCCGAATGGCAGGGCGAGTGATCCGCAGGCAGCCATGAAGCACGACGCCTACAGCAACGACTACATCCTCGGCATCCTGCGCGCGTGCAAGACCATCGCCATGGTCGGCTCCAGCAACCATTGGAACCGGCCGAGCTTCTTCGCCATGAAGTACCTGCAGGACAAGGGCTTCCGTGTCATTCCGGTGAACCCGACGGCGGCCGGCCAGGAAATTCTCGGCGAGAAGGTCTATGCCGGCTTGCGCGAGATTCCCGACCGCGTCGACATGGTCGATTGCTTCCGCAATGCCGAGGCGATTCCGCCGATCGCCGAGGATGCCATCGCCATCGGCGCCAAGGTGCTGTGGATGCAGCTCGGCGTGCGCAACGATGCGGCGGCGGAGCGGGCCGAGCAGGCCGGCCTCCAGGTGGTGATGAACCGCTGCCCGAAGATCGAATATGGCCGGCTGTCCGGCGAGATCGCCTGGATGGGCGTGAACACGCGGGTGATCAGCAGCAAGCGGCAGAAGAAGGTTTGACGCCATGAACGACAAGGCTGACGTGCCGGCTTACGGCTTCGAGACATTGGCGATCCATGCCGGCGCCTCGCCCGACCCGACCACCGGCGCGCGCACGACGCCGATCTTCCAGACCACCTCCTATGTGTTCGAGGACGCCGATCACGCCGCCTCGCTGTTCAACCTGCAGACCTTCGGCAACATATACACGCGGCTGACCAATCCCACGGTATCGGTTCTCGAGGAGCGCGTGGCGGCGCTGGAAGGCGGCACGGCAGCGCTCGCCGCCGCCTCCGGACACGGGGCGCAGCTCCTGGCCTTTCACCTGCTGATGGAAAACGGCGACGACATCGTCGCCTCGCGCAAGCTCTACGGCGGCTCGATCACCCAGCTCAGCCACAGCTTCAGGAAGTTCGGCTGGGGCGCGCATTTCGTCGATCCCGATGAGCCCGGGAATTTTCGCCGGGCGCTGACGCCGCGCACCAAGGCGATCTTCATCGAGAGCCTGGCCAATCCCGGCGGCGTCGTCTGCGACATCGAGGCCATCGCCGGCATCGCGCACGAAGCCGGCGTGCCGCTCGTGGTCGACAATACCCTCGCCTCGCCCTATCTCTGCCGGCCGTTCGAATGGGGCGCCGACATCGTCCTGCATTCCATGACCAAGTTCCTCGGCGGCCACGGCAATTCGCTCGGCGGCATCCTGGTCGAGGGCGGCAGGTTCGACTGGAACGCGACGCCGAAGAAATATCCGAGCCTGACCGAGCCGACCGCCTCCTATCATGGGCTCCGCTTCTTCGAGACCTTCGGCGACATGGCCTTCGCCGTGGCCGCGCGGGCCATATCGCTGCGCGACCTCGGCCCGACCCTGGCGCCGATGAACGCCTTTCTCATCCTCACCGGCATCGAGACGCTGTCGCTGCGCATGCAGCGCCAATGCGAGAACGCGCTGAAGGTGGCGGCATTCCTGGCCAGGCACAAGCAGGTGTCCTGGGTCTCCTATCCCGGCCTGCCGGAGGACAAGTACCATGCGCTGGCGCAGAAATATCTCCACGGCGGCGCCGGCGCGGTCTTCACCTTCGGCGTCAAGGGCGGCTACGACGCCGGCATCAAGCTGGTGGAGAACGTCGAGATTTTCTCCCATCTCGCCAATATCGGCGATACCCGCAGCCTGATCATCCATCCGGCCTCCACCACGCATCGCCAGCTCACGCCGGACCAGCTCGCCGCCGCCGGCGCGGGGCCGGACGTGGTGCGCCTCTCGATCGGGCTGGAGAATGTCGAAGATATCGTGCGCGACCTGGACCAGGCGCTGAGCAAGACCTGATTCTCGCGGTCGAAGACTGTGGCGCTCAGGGCTTGCCGCCGGCGGCGCGCTGCAGGGCGCTGGGCACGAAGATGAAGTCGCCGCCGTCATGGCCGGCCGAGCGTATGTCGGAATAGGAAGGCGTCTGGTCGGCGTTCAGCACCACCGGCCGGCGCACCAGGTTGAACAGGTCCTCGCCGTCGATCGCATCGTTGTTGTCGTTGAGCGCTTCGAGCAGCGACTTGGTGAAGACCGAATGACCGCTGCCGCCGCCATCCATGACCGGTTCCAGGCCGCCTGAGGTCAACGCGGTCCGCGAGCGCTTCTCCTCCACCCGCTTCAGCCAGACCCGCTGATCGGCGTCGGGCCGCGGCGCGATGGCGACGCCGCGCGTCAAGGTGCCGGAATAGCAGGAGTCGGCGATGATCAGCACATGCTGGGCATCGAGCGCGCGCAGATTGTCGGTCAGATCGGCGGTGGAGACCCAGTTCGCCGGATTGTCGGCCTCGGCATCGACCGGCAGCCAATAGCCCCGGTCCGCGGCCTCGTCCAGCACACCGTGTCCGGCATAGTAGATCAGCAGGTTGTCGTCGAGCTTCAGCGTGCCGCGCAGCTTGGCCATGGCGGTCAGGATCTGATAGCGCGTCGCGTTGGTCAGCATGGTGACGTCGAAGCCGTATTTGGCGCGCAGGACCTCGGCGACGGCGGTCGCATCGCCGATCGCCGTCTTGAGTTTCGGCAGCGTGCGGTAGTCGTTGTTGCCGATGATCAGGGCGTGAAAGCGGCCGGGGTCGAAGTCGAGCGCCTTGCCCGGCGGTGTCGTCGACGCCGGCGGCGGTTTCGGCGCGACGGCGCCCTGCTGCGCGCCGCGGGTGGCAGCCGGCGGCGGCGCCGCCGCGACCTCCGCCGTGCCGACGCCGGCCTCGGCCGTCGGCAGGCCGGCCGCGCGCCAGGCAAAGACGCCGCCGCGATACCAGGACACATGGCGATAGCCGAATTTGACGGCGCGAAGCGCGGCGTTGTAGGAGAGCCAGCAGAACGCCGATTGGCAGAAGACGACGATCGCGCGCGACCTGTCGCCGCCGGTGAGCAGTTGCAGCGCGCGCTCGAGCTGGACCTCCGCATTGGCGTTCTGCGTCGTGGGCAGCCCGGTCCCCGGCAGCCAGGCCGCGCCGGGCAGGATCGGATGGCCGATCGCGCCATGCACGTCGATCAGCAAGGGCGGCTTCGCATTGTTGAGCGCCGTCCGCAGCGCCTGGGTGGTGATCACCTTGGCGCCGGGAATGCTGGTGGGCGTCGGCGCATGGTAGTCGTGATCGCGAATCTGCCCGGTCGGCGGCTCGCCCCAGTCGGTATCTTCGTCGGCGAAGCTCGCTGCCTTGGCATCGAAGGGGAAGACGACCTTCTCGCCCTTGGCATAGAGCACGCAATGCGCCTTGGTATTGCGCTGGCAGTTTTCGATCGCCCTCTGCTCGACGTTCTTGCCGTGCGTCCAGGCCCAGGCGCCGGATGCGGCGATGGCGAAGGCACGCGGCCTGTCGGCTTTCAGGAATTCGCTGTAGGCGTTCCGCGCCTTGGCGCTCTCCGGGTCGAAATAGGGGATCGCGTCGACGTCGGTGACGGCCGGCACGGCGGCCGCTCGCGCGACCGGCGCGAGCACCAGGAGCACCGCAGCCAGCAGCAGGCCGGCGCGAACATGCCGGATGGCGCCGTTATCTTGTTTCATGCCTCGCCCCCACAGCCCGGGCGCGCGGCGATACTAGCGCTTTCTCCCGTCTGGATGAATGCCGTTCGCGAAGCGGACGATGCGGACGGCAGCCTCCTCCAGGGTATCCTCGGCGGCGGTCAGGGAGATGCGCAGATGTCCCGCCGCGCTCGGGCCGAAGCCGTCGCAGGGCAGCACGGCAACCTCCTCCCGCTCGAGCAGGCCTTCGGCAAATTCCTGCGACCCCAGGCCGGTGCCGCGCACGTCCAGCATGACGAACATGCCGCCCTCCGGCTCGATTACCCGGCAATGCGCCGCCGCCCGCAGCCGGCGCGAGACCAGCGCGCCGCGGTGGCGATAGGTCTCACGCAGCATGGCGACCTCCGGCAACTCGCGCGTCAGGGCCGCGAGCGCGCCGTCCTGGATGAAGGGCGGGCCGCCGTAGAGCATGCAGAGCAGCAGGTTGAACAGGTGGCGCGTCAGGTCCGGCGGGCCGATCACCCAGCCCAGGCGAAAGCCGGGAATGGCGTGGGATTTCGACAGGCTCGATACCACCACGGTGCGCTCGGCCATCTCCGGCAGCGACCAGGGGCTGATATGGGGGCGCGCGAAGGCGAGATCCTCATAGACCTCGTCGGACAGCAGCCACAGATCGTGCCGCCGGCAGAGCTCGGCGACGGCCTCGACCTCCGCGCGAGTGAGGACGGCGCCGGTCGGGTTGTGCGGGCTGTTGATCCAGAGCACGCGGGTGCGCGGCGTGATCGCCGCCGCGAGCGCGGGCAGATCCGGATGGAAGCCGAGTTCCGAGCGGAGCGGGACGTTGACGATCCGGGCGCCGCTGACGCCGACGACCGCTTCGTAGGTGGCATACATCGGCTCGGGCACGATGACCTCGTCGCCGGCCCCGGCAAGGCATTGCAGGACGGCGAACAGGCCGCCCTGGGTGCCGGGCACGATCACGACGTTGTCGGCGGTGCAGGCGCGCCCGGTGCGGGCGGCGAAGCGCCGGGCGATGGCGTCGCGCACGGCCGGAGCGCCGGTGATCGGCGCATAGCCGGTGCGCCCCTGCCGCAGGGCGGCGACCGTCGCCTCGATGACCGGTTGCGGCGCGCTCTGGTCGGGGTCGCCGACGGTCAGGAAAATGACGTCGCGGCCGCTGTCGCGCCGTTGCAGCGCGGCCATGTGGATGGCCCACGCACCGGCGCCCTTGCCAGCAATGCGATCGACCAGGGGAGCGAACCGCACCGGCGATCCTCGACTGAGCGGCTCGTTCAGGAGAGTCTCACGCCGCGACGGGCTGCGACAATTCGACCAGATTGCCGTCGGGATCGCGGCAATAGATCGACATCATCGGTCCCTGCGCGCCGTCGCGCCGCACCGGCCCGAGCAGCGACGCGACGCCGAGTTCGGCAAGGCGCTTCGCGACCGCGGCGATATCGCCGTCGACGAGGAAGCAGACATCCGCCGTGCCCGGCATGGCGAGCGAGGCCTTCGGCTCGAATTCCTTGCCGAGGAGGTGCAGGTTGATCTTCTGCCGGCCGAAATGCAGCGCGCGGCGGCCATGCGGCAATTCGCGAAACTCCATGCCGAGGCCGGTATAGAACTTCACCGTGGCGTCGAGGTCGCGCACGGTCAGCACGAAATGGTCGAGACTGGCGATCATGTCGCTACCCTCCGGGACTGGCGCAGACCATGGCACAGCCAGAGCGCCGCGGTAAAGACCACGAGCGCGCCGGCCTGGTGCACGACGGCAAGCGGCACCGGTACGACGAGGAGCAAGGTGGCGATGCCGAGCGCGACCTGGCCGAGGACGGCAAGCAGCAGCAGGGCTGCGGCGCGCCGAGCGCCGGCGGCCGGCCCCGGCCCGGCCACGACGCGCCAGCAGAGGGCCAGCGTGCAGGCCAGCACGAGATAGGCCAGCATGCGATGGTCGAACTGCACCATGGCGATGTTTTCCAGCGGATTGCGCCACCAGGGCTTGGCGGTGAACAGGCCGAGCGGCGCCAGGGAGCCGTCCATCAGCGGCCAGGTGTTGTAGATCAGTCCGGCATGCAGCCCGGCAACCAGGCCGCCGGCCAGGATCTGGAGAAAGACCAGGCCGACGAGCATTGCCGCGAAGCGGCGCGTGATGGCGCCGCCGTCTCGCCGCCGCGCGGGCCGCAGCAGGTCGAAGGCGGTCCACAGGATGGCGCCGTAGAGGATCACGGCAAGGCCGAGATGCGCCGTCAGACGGTAGTGGCTGACCGCGGGATCGCGCACCAGGCCGCTTTCCACCATGAACCAGCCGAGGAAGCCCTGCGCGCCGCCCAGCAGCAGGATCAGCCCGAGCCGCGGCGCCAGGCTGCGCTCCAGCGCGCCGACCCAGAGGAAATAGACGAAGGGCAGCGCGAAGACGAGGCCGATGACGCGCCCGAGCAGGCGATGGGCATATTCGACCCAGAAGATCGCCTTGAACTGATCGAGGGTCATGCCGGCGTTGACGTCGCGGTATTCCGGGAACTGCTGATAGTGGGAGAATTCGGCCTGCCATGCCGCCTGGTCGAGCGGCGGGATCACGCCGCTCACCGGCTGCCACTCGACAATCGAGAGGCCCGAATGGGTGAGCCGCGTGGTGCCGCCGAGCAGCACCATGGCGAAGACCAGGGCGGCGACGGCAAGCAGCCAGAGGCCGACCGCCCGCCGGTCCGGCGTCGCGTCGCTGATCGCTTGTGCTGTCATCGCTCGGGCCAAGGCTCACTCGACGGCGGCCACCATACGCCGGCCCCGGCGCTTTCGCGATCCCCGCCCCGCGACCGATCGTCGCAAGGCGGCCGCGTCCGCCGCTAAGGTTGCAGCACCACCCGCCCGACCACCTTGCCGGCCTTGAGATCGGCCAGCGCGTTGCCGGCCTCCGCCAGCGGCCGCGTCGTCAGCGGGATCGGCGGCACATGTCCCGCCTTGACCAGGGCGAGAAGCTCGCGCATCTCGGC
>DATKQA010000225.1:0-3979 GCA_035523835.1 Candidatus Sulfotelmatobacter sp. | reverse complement strand
AACAGATCGTGTGCCGGGAAGATGCCGGCCTCCTCCCACGCGTCGACGTGCGGGTTGATCTCGGTCTCGATGAACTTGCCGAGCGAGCGGCGGAGCTCCTCATGTTCGCTGGTGAATTGCATGGCGCTTCCTATTTGCCGGCGGCGGCCGGCTTCTTCTCGCGGGCCGTGGGCAGCGTGCCCATGAACTTGCTGATGATGGTGAGCATGATCTCGTCGGCGCCGCCGCCGATCGAGCCGAGCCTGGTGTCGCGATAGGCGCGGCTGACCGGGCTTTCGTTCATGAAGCCCATGCCGCCCCAATATTGCAGGCAACTGTCGGCGACCTCGCGGCCGAGGCGTCCGGCCTTGAGCTTGGCCATGGAGGCGAGCCGCGTCACGTCCTGGCCGGAGATGTAGAGTTCGACGGCGCGATAGACCAGCGAGCGGAGCAGTTCCACCTCGGTCTGCAGTTCGGCCAGGCGGAAGTGGACCACCTGGTTGTCCAGGATGGATTGGCCGAAGGCCTTGCGCTCGCGGGTATAGTCGATGGTGGCGTTGATGATGCGCTCCATGCCCTTGAGGCCGCGGGCGCCGGCCCACAGGCGTTCCTCCTGGAACTGCTTCATCTGATAGGTGAAGCCCTTGCCTTCCTCGCCGATCAGATAGCGCTGCGGCACGCGCACGTCGTCGAAGAAGATCTGCGCCGTATCGGACGACCACATGCCCATCTTGTCGAGCTTGCGGGCGATCTGCACGCCCTTGGTCTGCATCGGCAGGCAGATCAGCGACTTGTTCTGGTGCACCGGCCCGTCGCCGGTATTGGCCAGCAGGCACATCCAGTCGGCCTGGGTGCCGTTGGTGGTCCACATCTTGCCGCCGTTGATGACATAGTCGCCGCCGTCCTTGCGCGCCGTGGTCTTGAGCGACGCCACGTCCGAGCCGGCACCGACCTCGGAGACGCCGAGGCAGGCGACGAAGTCGCCGGCGATCGAGGGCGCCAGGAACTCGCGCTTCACCGTGTCGGAGCAGAAGCGGGCCAGCGCCGGCGTCGCCATGTCGGTCTGCACGCCGATCGCCATCGGCACCCCGCCGCAGGTGATGCGGCCGAGCTCTTCCGCCATCACCATCGCATAGGAATAGTCGAGACCGGCGCCGCCGCATTCCACCGGCTTGTGGATGCCGAGAAAGCCGGCCGCGCCCATCTTCTTGAACAGCTCGTGCGCCGGGAAGATGCCCGCCTTCTCCCATGCGTCGACGTGGGGATTGATCTCCGCGTCGATGAATTTCTGCAGGCTGCGCCGCAGCTCCTCGTGTTCCGGGGTGAATTGCATGGCGTGACGTCCCCTTGCTCTCTACATGCGGCCGACGCCGAAGGTGATCGGCTTCAGCGGGCGGATCTCGGCCTCGCGGCAGATCGACAGGCAGAAGGCCAGCACCTTGCGTGAATCGCGCGGATCGATCAGCCCGTCGTCCCACAGCCGCGCGGTGGCGAACAGCGCCATGGATTCGCCGGCCATGCGCTTGATGATCTGCTGCTCCATGACGTCGAGGGCGGCCCGGTCGACCGGCTTGCCGTCACGGCGGAACTTCTCCTCGGTCACGATCGACATCACCTTGGCCGCCTGCTCGCCGCCCATGACGGCGACGCGGTTGTTGGGCCAGGCGAAGATGAAGCGCGGATCATAGGCGCGGCCGCACATGCCATAGTTGCCGGCCCCGAAGGAGGCGCCGATATGCAGGGTGAGCTGCGGCACGGTGGCATTGGCGACCGCCTGGATCATCTTCGAGCCGTGCTTGATGATGCCGCGCTGTTCCGCCTCGCGCCCGACCATGTAGCCGGTGGTGTTCTGCAGATAGACGATCGGGATATTGGCCTGGCAGCAGAGCTGGATGAACTGCGCCGCCTTGGTGGCGCCGTCGGCGTCGATCGGGCCGTTGTTGCCGATCAGGCCGACCGCCTCGCCCTCGATCTCGGCATGGCCGCAGACAGTATGCACGCCGTAGAGCGCCTTGAAGTCGAGGAAGTCGGAATCGTCGACCAGGCGGGCGATCACCTCGCGCACGTCGTAGGGCTTCTTGTAGTCGACCGGCACCACGCCGGCGAGTTCCTCCGGCGCATAGCGCGGCTCGCGGAAGCTCTTGGCGCGGCGCGCGGGCAGTTGCGCGTTCCACGGCAGCTTGGCCATCACCTCGCGGGCGATGCGGATGGCGTCGGCGTCGTTCTCCGCCAGGTACTCGCCGAGGCCGGAGATCGTGGCATGCATGTCCGCACCGCCGAGCTCCTCGTCGCTCGCCACCTCGCCGGTCGCGGCCTTGAGCAGCGGCGGCCCGGCCAGGAACACCTTGGCGCGCTGCTTGACCAGGATGACATAGTCGGACAGGCCGGGCAGATAGGCGCCGCCGGCGGTGGACGAGCCATTGACCACGGTGATCTGCGGGATGCCCGCCGCCGACATGCGCGCCTGATTGGCGAAGCCGCGGCCGCCTTCGACGAAAATCTCCGCCTGGTAGAGCAGGTTGGCGCCGCCGGATTCCACCAGCCGCACGATCGGCAGCTTGTTCTCCATGGCGATCTGCTGCACCCGCAGGTTCTTCTTCAGGCCCATGGGCGCGGTGGTGCCGCCCTTGATGCCGCTGTCGGAGGCGGCGATGACGCAGCGGATGCCGGAGACATAGCCGACGCCGGCGATGCCGCCGCCGCCCTGGATGCCGCCGAGGCCGTCGTCGTCATGCATCTTGTAGCCGGCCAGCGTGCTGAGCTCGAGCCAGGGCGCGCCGCGGTCGAGCAGCATGGCAACCCGCTCGCGCGGCGGCAGTTGGCCGCGCCTGACGAAGGTCGCGCGCTTGGCGTTGGAGAGATCGCGCACTTTCTGCTCCAGGCCGCGGAATTCCTCGATCAGGGCCAGCATCTGCTCGCGATTGCTGCGGAAGCTTTCGCCGTTGGCGTCGATGCGGCTTTCGATGATCGGCATGTCGGTCGAAGTTTCTCCAGCAACCCGCGCTCAGTCGCGCAGGACCTTTGGCAGTTCGTAGAGCGGGAAGCCGTTGTATTCGGGGATCGGCGTCTCGTGCGGCGGGATCGGCACCGACGGCTTGGTGTTGGGCACCGCGCCGTCGACGCGCAAGGTGGCGCCCGAGATGAAGGCCGCCGCCGCCGAGAGCAGGAAGACGATCGCGGCCGAGACCTCGCTCTCGGTGCCGACGCGCCCGGCCGGCGAAAAGTTCTTCAGGTTGCGGAAGTGCTCCTTCATCTCCGGCGGATATTGGTCGAAGCCGGAGGAGGCGATCCAGCCCGGCGCCACCGCGTTGACCCGCACGTTGGAGCCGGACCATTCCAGCGCCGCCGTCTCGGTGAAGTTCACCATGCCGGCCCGCGCGGCACCGGAATGGCCCATGGTCGGCATGCCCTGCCACATGTCGGCGACGATATTGACGATGGCGCCGCCGTGGCCGGCCATCCACTGGTTGTAGCATTCCCGCGCCATCAGGAAGCCGCCGGTGAGATTGTTGCGGACGACGGTGTCCCAGCCCTTCTGGCTGATGCCGGCGAGCGGCGCCGGAAACTGGCCGCCGGCGTTGTTGACCAGGTGGTCGATCTTGCCGAAGTGGCGCAGGATCGCGGCGACGGTGTCGCGCACCCGCTCTTCCTCGCGGATGTCGCAGGCATAGCCCTCGGCCTCGCCGCCCGCCGCGGCGATCTCCGCCTTGACCCTGGCGAGTTTCTCCGCCTTGCGGCCGACCAGGGCGATCCTGGCGCCGAGCGCCGCCAACTCATGCGCCGTGCAGCGGCCGATGCCGCTGCCGCCGCCGGTGACGATTGCGACCTGATCCTGAAACAGGCCGGGGCGAAAGATCGACCGGTAGCCTTCCGCCATTGCCGTTCCTCCCGCAACCGAACCGACTTGCAGGAGTGTGCCCTGCTTCCTTCGCCATCGGAAGCGCGCCGGCGCATGCCGGCCGCAAGGCAGACCCGTGGCAGTGGTTTCGCCGTTTTTTGC
>DATKQA010000224.1:0-2126 GCA_035523835.1 Candidatus Sulfotelmatobacter sp. | reverse complement strand
CGCACCGCCGCAACAGGATCGGGCACCGCAGGTTGAAGCGGTTTGGCATCGCGCGGCAAGGTGATAGCGCCCTCGACCGTCATCCCGTCCACTGGCCTGAAACCGAGCCGCAAAGCGGCGTCGACCGCACCTGCGCGGCTTGGCCGTCGCCTGTTCCTTCCCCCGGTCGGCAAGCATGGGCGCAACCGGTTAACAATCGGTTGCGCCCGCGGCAGCCGCCAGTCAGTCGCGGAGCGTCACCTTGCCGTTGTTGATGGCGGTGACCTTGCGCTCGGGGATCTGGCAGCGGAACGACACGATGTTGCCGTCCTGCCAGATCTCCGTGTCGATGGTTTCGCCGGGATAGACCGGCGCGGTGAAGCGCCCGGCAAAATCCGCGATCCGCTCGGACCGGTAGTCGCAGACCGACTTCAACACCGCATGACAGGCGTGGCCGTAGGTGCACAGTCCCTGGATGATCGGTCGCGGGAAGCCCGCGGCGGCGGCGACATCGGGATCGCGGTGCAACGGATTGCGGTCGCCCGAAAGCGCATAGAGAAAGGCATGGTCCGGCCGCGTCTTCAGGCTGCAGACATGATCCGGCTTGCGCTCGGGCATGGCGTGCGGCGCCGGGCCGCTGCCGTTCCTGCCGCCGAAGCCGCCGTCGCCGCGGGCGAAGGCGGTCGAATTGTTGGTGCAAAGCAGCTCGCCGGTCTTCTTGTCGCGGATCGCCGTCTCCATCAGCAGGATGGCGCCCTTGCCCGCGCCCTTGTCGAAAATGTCGACCAGCCGGCTCTGCGCCACGACCGTGGCCGCCGTCGGCAGCGGACGATGCAGGGTGATCTTCTGTTCGCCGTGCACCACCATCACCACGTTGATGCCGGAGTTGAAGATGAAACTGTCGTCCCAGGCGATCACCGTGGCCTGCGTCGGCACCGCCTTCAGCTCCTTCATCTCGAAGACGAAAGGCAGTTCCTTCCGATCCATCGGGTCGGCGCCCATGCCGACGCCGAGCGCGTAGAGCATCGTGTCGCGCGTCGTGTAGCTGAACTCCTTTTCCGGAAGTTTGGTCGACATCAGCTTGTCATAATTGATCGCCACGGATTTCCTCCTGGGGTTCGTCAGTCATCGAGCAACTTGCCGACGCGGCCGGGCAGCGGCGTGCCGCCCGCCACCTTCGCCACGGTGTGGCCTGGACGGGCCAGCTTTTCCAGGGCGCGGGTGAAGACGATGCCGTCGGCACGGGTATGGAGCGGCGTTCGTGCACGCGCCGGGTCGGCGGCGGCGGGATCGACGATCTCCGCGATCAGGTCGCCGGCCTTGACCGTCGCGCCAAGCGCCACGGCGTAAGCGACGATGCCGGGCGCCGAGGCGCGGACGATATCGACGCCGGCAAGCGGCGTCGCCACGCAGCACGTTGCCGGCAAGGGCGCGGCCACGCCGGCGATCAGCTTGCGGCGAACCAGAAAATCAAACAACGCCGAGGCGTCGGCTGCCGCGGTCGCGTCGTCGATATCGGCCATGCCGCGCAGCTCGACGGTGGCCGAGAGGCAGGCGTCGCGCGGCACCGGCTTTGCCGGGCCGAAGCGTTCGGCCAGGCGCCACCAGGGCGTGCTGAGCGCCTCGTCGAACGGCTCGCCGCCGGATTCCGCCGCCAGCAGGCAGGCCCGCGCGCCGAGCTGCGCCACCAGATCGGCGGCCTGCGGCCAGAGATGGCTGCCGGTATAGACGTGCAGCAGCGCATGCAGGTCGCAATGCAGGTCGAGGGCGATATCGGCATCGACCGCCAGGCGCAGCAGCAGCGTGCGCAGCGCCGCCAGTTCGCCGACCGGCTTCCTGGCCGCCAGCGCATCGAGCATTGCGCCGCGGATCGCCGTCACATTGGCTGCGGCATCGGCGCCGAGCCTGCTTTCGATGGCCGGCAGGATCGCCGCGGCAAGGTCGGGATAGTAGCGATTGAAATTCTCGCCGCCGTCGAGTTCGAGACGGCCGGCATGGCGGCCGCCGACGACCTGGCCGAGCCCGATCGGATTGGCCACCGGCACCAGGACGATCTCGCCGCGGATGCTTCCCGCCGCAGCAGCTTCGTCCAGCCGGCGGATGAGATGGTGCAGCACCAGCCCGCCGGGCAATTCGTCGGCGTGCAG
>DATKQA010000223.1:0-3151 GCA_035523835.1 Candidatus Sulfotelmatobacter sp. | reverse complement strand
TGAGCCGGCACAGCCCGCATCCGGTGGTGACCTTTTCCGTCGGATTTGCCGAGCGGCAATATAGCGAGCTCGATCACGCCCGCACCATCGCCCGGGAATTCCGCACCGATCATCACGAACTGGCGATCCGCCCCGACGACCTGATGGCTGAGCTGCCCGGTCTCGTCGCCTTTCGCGACGCGCCGGTGGCGGAACCATCCGACATCCCGATCTACCTGCTCGCGCGCCGCGCCGCGCGGCAGGTGAAGATGGTGTTGACCGGCGAAGGCGCCGACGAGCTTCTCGCCGGCTACCCCAAGCATCTGTTCGAACGTTTCGCGGCGCCCTACCAGATGCTCGTGCCGAGCGCGCTTCACCGCGCGCTGGTCGAGCCGCTGGTCGAGGCGCTGCCTTACGGTTTTCGCCGCGCCAAGACGGCGATTGCGGCCTGCGGCCTGACCGATCCGCGCGAACGGTTGCCGCGCTGGTTCGGGGCGCTGTCGCGGGCCGAGCGCGCGGCGCTGGTCGCCTTTCCCGATCCCGGCGGCGAGGCCGGCGAGGCCACGCCCTTTGCCGCCGCTGCCGCCGCCTCCGCGCTCCGGCGCGTCCTCGGCTTCGACCAGGCGAGTTGGCTGCCGGACAATCTGCTGGAACGCGGCGACCGCATGACCATGGCGGCGTCGATCGAGGCGCGCATGCCCTTCATGGACCATCACCTGGCGGATTTTATCACCCGGCTGCCCGATCGCTTTCGCCTGCGTGGGCTGACCGGCAAATGGATCTTGCGCCAGGCCATGCGGCGAGTGCTGCCGCCCGCCATCCTGACGCGGCCCAAGATCGGTTTCCGCGTGCCGGTGAACGAATGGTTCCGCGCCGGCATGCGCGGCTATTTGCAAGACCATCTGCTCGGCCCGCAATCGCTGACCCGCGACTATTACCGGCCGCAGGCGCTGCGCCGTGTTTTCGACGAGCACGTGCAGGGCCGGCAGAATCACGAAAAACTGCTGTGGACGCTGCTGACGCTCGAGCTGTTCCACAGGCAGTACGCGTTGCCGGCATGAGCAAGCGCGTCCTTATCTTTTCGCCCGGCGGCATCGAACTGCCGGGCGGCGTTACCCGCATGATGCGCTATGTCACCGAGGCCTGGACGCGGCAAGGAGATGGACCGAACTTCGAGATCGTCGATTCCCGCGGCGCCGGCCATGCGCTGTGGTCGCCGTTCTACCTCGCGCGTGCCGCGGCGCTTCTGGTTTGGCGGCGTTCGCGCGGGCAGGTATCGCTCGTCCATGTCAACTACGGCGCGCAGCTTGCGGCAGTGCGCAAGTCGATCCTGATTCTGCTGGCATCGCTGCTGCGCGTTCCGGTCTTGCTGCATCTGCACGCAAGCTCGCTGGACGAATTCTATCACGCACTGCCGCGGCCGTTGCAGGCGGCGCTGCGCGCCACCTTCGCGCGGGCGGACCGGATCGTCGTCCTGGGAAATTCCTGGCGCCGCTTCGTCATCGACGTGCTTGGCGTCGCCCCGGAGCGGGTCGTGATCTTGCCGAATGCGGTCCCGGCGCCGGCAAGGTTGCGCACTCCCCGCAGCGGTGACCGCCGCATCGTCTTTCTCGGCGAACTCGGCCTTCGCAAGGGCCTGCCCGAACTCCTGGCGGCGCTTGCCGACGCGCGGCTCGCGCCGCTCGCATGGCGTGCCGTGATCGCCGGCAACGGCGATGTCGAGGGTTGGCGGCGCCGCGCGGCCGCGCTTGGCATCGCCGAGCGGGTGACATTTCCCGGCTGGATCGATGTCGCGGCGACCGAGCGGCTGCTCGACGATGCCGATATCCTGGCGCTGCCTTCGCGTGCGGAAGGTTTGCCGATGTCGGTACTGGAGGCCATGGCGCACGGTCTGGCCATCGTCACCACTCCGGTCGGCGCCATCGGCGAAGCCGTGCGTGACGGCGAGAGCGCGCTTTTCGTATCCCCGGGCGATGCCGACGCCCTTGCGGCGGCGCTGCAGCGGCTGCTCGAGGACGCGTCGCTGTGCGACCGGCTCGGCCAGGCGGCCCGGGCGAAATTTGCCGCCTGCTTCGAGATCGGCGGCTATGCCCGGCGCCTTGCCGAGCTCTATCGGAGCATGTTGGCGAAAGGCCCGTAGCGGCGTGGTGTGCGCTTCTCGCCGGCTTGCCGCGACCGTGCCCGCGTGCTAGGCGGTGGCAGAGAGGGATCAACGGCGGGCATGCAGCTTTCCCTGGCCATCTACCTGCCCGACTTTGCCGGCGGCGGGGCGGAGCGGGTCTATCTGAACCTGGCGCCCGAGCTGGCGCGGCACGGCTTCGCCGTCACCTTCGTCGTGCATGAACGGCGCGGCGAGCTGACGCGCCTCGTTCCGCCGGCGACGCGCATCGTGCCGTTGCGGGTCAAGCGGACGGCGGGTGCGTTGCTGCCCTTGGTGGGCTTTCTGCGGCGGGAAAAGCCGGACATTCTGCTGTCCGGCTTCGGGCCGAGCAATATTCTCGCGCTATGGGCCGCGGGCCTCGCCCGCAGCGGAACGCGGGTCGTCGTCAGCCAGCACAGCTCCCTCCTATACGAGAGCCGGCAGGCGAACTGGCAGTGGAAGATCATGCCGTCGCTGTATCGCCGGTTTCTGGCGCGCGCGGCCGGCGTGGTGGCGGTGTCGGCCGGGGTCGCCGACGAATTGGCCGAGATGGCCCGGCTGCCGCGCGCGCGCATAACAGTGATCTACAATCCGGTGATAACGGCCGACTTCGACCGGCGGCTGGCCGAGGCGGCGGACCATCCCTGGCTCGAAGGCGGCCTGCGGGTCATCCTGGGGCTCGGGCGCCTGGTCGCGGTGAAAGATTTCGAAACCCTGCTCGCAGCCTTCGCTGCGCTTGGCGACGAGCGGGATTTGCGGCTGATCATTCTCGGCGACGGACCGCGCGCCGGAAGCCTGGCACGGCGGGCCGCCGAGCTCGGCATCGCCGAGCGCGTGAGCATGCCGGGATTCGTCGCCAATCCCCTGCCTTACCTGCGGCGGGCCGTCCTGTTCGTGTCGTCCTCGCGCGTCGAAGGCTTCGGCAACGCGCTGGTCGAGGCGCTGGCCTGCGGCACGCCGGTGGTGAGCACGTCCTGCCCGTTCGGCCCGGCGGAAATCCTCGACAACGGCCGTTTCGGACGGTTGGTGCCG
>DATKQA010000222.1:0-2460 GCA_035523835.1 Candidatus Sulfotelmatobacter sp. | reverse complement strand
GCCGCAGCGCGACGGGGATGCGCTCCGAACAGCAGGGGGACTGACATGGCGGGTGGAATCGGGCGGGGAGTCGGCTCGGGCATCCTGGTTGGGCTCGGCGCATGGCTGGGCATTTCCCTCGCGGCCGCGGCGCAGACCCTGCCGCAGGACGCGGTCGACAAGCACCTCGGCGTCAATACCTGCTCCGGTTCGACCTGCCACGGATCGGCGGCGCCCTGGCGGACCTCGGACGTCGAGCAGAACGAATATATCACCTGGAGCCAGAAGGATAAGCACGCCAAGGCCTATGCCGCGCTGTCGAGCGAGCGCGGCAAGCGCATCGCGCGCAACCTCGGCATCGGCGACGCCACCAAGGCGACGATCTGCCTGAGCTGCCATACCGACTATGTCGCCGAGGACAAGCGCGGCCGCAACTACGACATGGCCAACGGCGTCGGTTGCGAGGCCTGCCACGGCGGCGGCGAGCGCTTCCTCGGCGTGCACGTCTCCGGCCTCGGCACCCATGCCGACAACGTGAAGGCGGGCATGTATCCGACCGAGGACCCGGTGGCGCGCGCCAAGCTCTGCCTGTCCTGCCACTTCGGCAATTCCAGCAAGTTCGTCACCCATCGCATCATGGGCGCCGGCCATCCGCGCATGCCGTTCGAACTCGATACCTTCACCGCCATCGAGCCGGCGCATTACCGCATCGACGACGACTACAAGCGGCGCAAGGTGGTGGCCAACGGGGTGAAGACCTGGGCGGTCGGCCAGGCGATGCAGGTCGCCGCCTTCCTCGACGGCCTGGTCGATCCGAAGCGAGACACGCACGGCGTCTTCCCCGAACTCGTGTTCTTCGATTGCCAGGCCTGCCACCACGCCATGAACACGCCGCGCTGGGAGGCGCGCGCCTCGACCGGCCTGCCGCCCGGCACGCCGCGGCTGAACGACGCCAACCTGATCATGCTGCGGGTGATCGCCAACCGTACCGACCCGGCGCTCGGCGCCAAGCTGCGCGAGCAGACCCTGGCGCTGCATCGGGCATCCACCGAAGGCACCGAGGCGATGATCAACGCTGCCAAGGCGCTCCGGGTCACCGTCGGCGACCTGATCGGCAAGTTCGCCGCCCGCAACTTCGCCAAGGACGACATGGCGGCGCTGCTCGCGGCCGTGGTGCAGGACGGCATCCAGGCCGGCGACTATGTCGACTATTCCGGCGCCGAGCAGGCGACCATGGCGCTCGGCACCATCGTCGCGGCGCTGAAGACCGCCGGCGACGTCGACCAGACGCAATACACCGCGCTGAAGGCGGCCCTCGACAAATGCTACGAGGCGACCGCCAAGGACGATGCCTACCAGCCGCGGACCTTCGTCGCCGCGCTGCAAGAGGTGAACGCCGCCATTCCCAAGTTCTGAGCGGCGCCGCCATCGCAAAACCCGTCGGGCGGGCCGCCCTGGCCCGCCCGATTTCGCTGCCGGGCCGAGGCCCTCTGCCGCGCGGCCGGAGGCCGCCGCCGGTAATCGCCGGCGCTTCGGGCAGAGCGGCGGAAACGCGCACTCCGGAAATCGGCTCGGGCCACCGCCCCGGCCCATGGACAGGCACCGGCGGACAGGTACCGGCCGCGCCGCCTCCCGGCCGCCGGAGAGCGGTGGTTACTCGCGCGCCTGTTTCATGCCGCCGGCATCGGCCGAGCGGCGGTTGCCGAAGGGCGGCTGGCCGGGATTGTGGAAGACGTGGCAGGTGATGCAGGTCGAAGGCACCTTGGCGGCAGACTTCTCGCCGCCATGGCAGGCCTGGCAGGTCTCCACGCCCGGCAGCAGCACGTCGGTCGCCGCGTCGGACTTGCGCGCCGCGTGGCAGACATCGCAGTTCACGCTGGCATGCTTGTTGTGCACGAAGCGCGCGTTCGGCAGCCAGTGCTCCTGCAGCTTGACCGGCGCGACCTGCCATTGCCCGTCGGCCTGCTTGGCGACCGTGTGGCAGGAACCGCAGAGCGTCTTGCCGATCACCACGTCGGCCTGTTCGCTCGCCTTGGCGTCGGCCCAGGCCAGGGCCTGCTTGCGCTCGGCCTCCGGCAACGGCTCGCCCGGACGGCGGCGCACGACATCGGGCGCGCTCTCGTCCTGCACCTCGCCGCGCAGCGCCAGGGCGGCATAGAAGTCGGCTATCACCTTCTGCGCCTCGGCGGCGTTGCCGTGCGGCAATTGCCGGTCGAGCGCGCGGGCGTCGAAGCGGAGCGCATGGCAGCCCTGGCAATCCACCGTCATGCGGATCGGGATGAAGCTGACGCCGCCCGGGTCCGGCTTGTGGCAGCTCGCGCAATCGAGCTTCACCATGCCCTTGTCGGGATCGCGGATGCCTTCCGGCTTCAGGTGCTTGTCGTGCGGAAACTTGAGACCGGAATGTTCCTCCGGCTTCGGGTTGGCGTCGAGCGCGGCGCGGATGACGGCGCCGGTCGCCGCGTTCTGGATGATGGTCGG
>DATKQA010000221.1:0-12676 GCA_035523835.1 Candidatus Sulfotelmatobacter sp. | reverse complement strand
GCCGGCGTCAGCACCGCCCAGGCGGCATAGCGCGCCGCCTTCTTCAATGACTCGGCATTGGCGGCTTCGTCGCCTTCCCATTCGGCGACGCGGCGGGCGAAGGCGAGCTCGGAGAAGCTTTCGCCGAACAGCGCCGCGAGTTCGGCTTCCAGCGCCGGGCCGTCGACCGCCTCGGCCTCGGCCGGCTTGACCTGGCGCAGCGCCCGCTTCTGCACGAACATGCGCTTGCAGGCATAGAGCGGCGCCAGGGCATGGTGCCGCTCGGCCAGCGCCAGCGCCTCTGCGCGGATGCCGAAGAGCTCGCCGAGGAAATCCTCCAGATGCGGCCCGAGCGCCAGCAGCAGTTCGGCCTCGTCCTTGGCAGCGAGCGCGGCGGGCGCGGCGCGGCCGCCTTCGAGGTGCGCCTTCAGCGCGGCATCGGCCTCGCCGAGAAAGTCCAGGAAGGCGGCGTCGACCTTGCCGAGGCCGGCGCGGCTGTAGAGATCCTCGAAGGCGATCGCGAAGCGCAAGCTCAACATCATCCCAGCCCCTGCCGCTGCCGGCCGGGGGCGGGCAAACGCGCAAATTCAGTCATGGGGACCAACCCGGAGCACGCCAGCCCATATAGGGCCGACGGTGCCGCAGGGGAATATCTCACCAAGCGCGCCTGTGCAACGGATTATTTCACAGTCCCGCGGTGATATTTTGTCGCAGCGGTCCGGGGTCACCTGTCGCGGGCGGCGGGCTTCAGGACGAAAGCCAGGGAGGCACTGTAGACGTCATTCTGCGCCAGGTCGGGTTGCGCCGAAGGCACGGCATGATCGACCGACAAGACCTGCGGGCCGTCTTTGACGATCGAGACGGCCGCCACGCCGCGCGCATCGGCCGTGAACACGGGCAGCTTGTCCTCGTGCACCGGCGTGATGCCGTCGCTGATGTCGACCTTCGCGCCGGGCAGCGGGCTGCCGTTGTAGTCGACGCGGACATGCAGCATGCCGCCGGGCTTCAGGGCGAAGGGATCGTCGAGCGGCACCAGTTCGAGCGGTTGGCCGATCGCCCTGCGGTAGCCATCGCCATGCGCCGGTCCGGTTTCGACCAGCGTCTTGCCGAACTTCACCGACCAGAGGCTTTCCGCCGCCGCAGGCTGCAGCCGCCTGCTGGTGTTGCGATAGCCGCCCGGTGTCTTGACCCAATAGCCGTTGTCATAGACGGCGGCGATGACGGCAAGGCCAGGCGCCAGGCCGAGCGGCTGGCTCAGCAGCACCGGATAGCCCTGCTCGAAGCCGGGCGACAAATCGCCGAGGAGGGAACGCGGCGGCGCGGCGCCGGCGCGCACGTCGAGTTGGATCAGCTTGTCCGGATCGGGCGCCTCGCGCTCGTCGGGATGGCCGAAGTTCACCACGGCGCGCAAGGCTGCGCCCTGGCCCGCGGTGGTGATCCAGACGTCATGCGCGGCGGCAGGGAAAGTCGCGGCGAACGCAAGGATGGCGGCAAGCACGCGCGCGGGTGCGAACGGCATGATTATCGTCCTGTATTGAAATGGTAGGTGACGCCGAGGAAGCCGGCGACCCGGGGCTGCGGACCGACAAAGACGTCGGATGACGGATCGCCGACGCCGCTGCCGAAGTCGAACGCCGTCTCGCTGTTGCGGTCGCTCGGATACCACATCACGTCCGCATAGGCCGTCCAGCCGGCCGCCAGGCTGTAGGCAAGCTTGCCCGCGACCTTCTGATAGGGCGAGGATTTCAGCAGGCCGTCCTCCGACAGGTGCTTGGCGCCGACGTACTGCACGTAGAGCGAACCGGCGATGCGGTCGCCGTTGCCCGCCGGCAGATCGCCTTCCACGCCGATATTCGCCAGATAGGCCGGCACGTTCGGCACGAAGATCGCCGGCGCCTCGTTGAGCAGCACGGCACGCAGATATTCATAATTTACAAACAGCGTCACCTCGCCGGCATCGCCGGCAAGCAGGCGGTAGCGCGCCTCGGCATCGACGCCTTCACGCCGGGAATGACCCAGGTTCTGCAGCGGCAGGCCGGGCGCCGGCTGGAATATTTCGTTGGAAATTTTTGTCGTCCAGGGATTGAGCAGGAATTCCAGGCGCGAGGTCGGCTTGTAGCGCGCGCCCGCCTCCATGCTCTCCAGCTTGATCGGCTCGAGGTGCGGCGAGGCGAGCAGTTCCAGGGCCGCATCGGGCGAGCGGAAGCCCTGGCCGTAGTTGGCGAACAATTCCAGCGTCCGCAGCGGCGTCACCGCGATACCTGCTTTGGGGCTCCAGGTCCCGGCGTCGGTCGAAGGCCGCGTGCCGGCCAGGACATTGTCGATGTCGTAGAAGAAATGGTCGTAGCGCAGGCCGGCCGTGAGCTTCAGCCAATCGAACGGCTTGATCTGGTTCTGCGTGAACAGGCCGGTGCCAAACTCGTCGACATCGACATCGAGGCTGCGCGGACCGGCGAATTGGCGCGCCACGGTCGGCCCGGACACGTCGTCGATGACATCAGCCCGGAGGTTGGTTCCGACCACGAACTGCGCCGGCATGGCGCCGAACAGCAGCGGCGACCAGGCGCGGCGGACCGTGCCGCCGAAGGTCTCGCGCTGCTCGATCTGCCCGCTCTGGCCGCCGCCGAAATCGGAGAAGCGGGCAAATATGTCGTGCTTGGCGAAGACCGTCGTGCTGAGCGCGTTGTCGGGATCGTTACCGCCATAGTTCAAGACGATGTCTTCCTGGCCCTTGTGGCCGCCGTCGGTCGGGTTGACGGCCGCCGTCGGCTTCACCAGGCCGGCGTTGATGGCATTCAGGTTGAGGAAGCCCGGCGCCCCCCAGTTGGAATCGTAGCCCTGCAAGGTCGCGGAGAAGACATTGTCGCCGAGGTTCAAGGTGCCCTTGGTGAAGAGATTGACCCGGTGCAGGTATTGGTTGTCGCGATAGCCGTTGGTGTTGTAGCCCTCCAGCGCCGCGTAGGGCTGGAGACCGGGCGCCAGCGATGTCGTCTGGCTGTAGGTGCCGACGGCGCGTTCGGTGCCGTAGGCGCCGCCCGAAAGGCCGGCCGTGCCGAACGGCTCCGATTGCTTGGTGTAGATGTTCACCACGCCGCCTTCCGCCGAATCGCCGTACTCGGCGCTGAACGGCCCGCGGATGATCTCGATGCGGTCGATGGTTTCCGGGATCACCGTGAAAAGGTCGGCATAGTTCGGCGTGTGAATGCTGGAGACGTCGTTTATCGGCACCCCATCGACGAAATAGGCGATATCGCGGCCGTGCTCGGCGTCGGTGAACCCGCGCAACGTGATGCCGTAGCCGATGCCGCCCTGGCCGTAGTTGGCGACGTTGATGCCGAGCTGCGGCCGCAGCATGTCGCCGTAGCTTTGCACCGGCGTGTTCGTCAGTTCCTCCGAGGTGATCACCGTCGTCGAGGCCGGCAGGCTCGCCGGCGCCGACGAGACATCGGTCATGGTCGGCACGCTGCCCGTGACGACGACCGGCGGGACCAGTTGGTCGGCGGCGGCCAAGCCCGTCGCGAGGCAACATCCCACCATTCCGGCGGCAAGCACCATCGGCCGTCGCACCATCCCCCTGACCATGCGGCCCCACCGAAACGCCGGTCCCTGCAAAAAATGTTAAAATGGAACCAGTATGATGTCTATATAAAATCATCATACTCGGCACTATGGATCAGGAGGGACCATGCAACGTGTCACCATCACCCTCGATGACGAACTGATGGCCGAGCTCGACCAGGTGATCGCGCTGCGCGGCTATCAGAACCGCTCCGAGGCGATCCGCGACCTGGCCCGGGCCGGCCTGCGTCAGGCGATCGAGGAATCCGCCGATGCGCGGGAGTGCGTGGCGGCTCTGGTCTATGTCTACGACCATGGCGCGCGCGAACTGTCGAAGCGGCTGACCAATTCCTTCCACGCGCACCACGACATTTCCATCGCTTCACTGCATGTGCATCTCGATCACGAAAGCTGCATGGAAGTGTCGGTATTGCGCGGCGCGACCCGGGAAGTCCGGCACTTCGCGGATCATCTCGTGGCCGAGCGCGGCGTCCGCCACGGGCGCCTGGTCATGGTTCCGGTGACCCTGGAAAACGCCAGGCATGCCCATGGCCATGAACCCGGACATCGCCATCCGCATCTGCACGTGCGCTAGGCGGGTTGAGCACCGTCCCTAGCCATCGAGGATCGCCACCGCGCGGGTCCAGCCGGCGGAGGCGCCGCGGATCTTCATCGGGAAGCAGGCGACGGTGAAGCCGTGTGCCGGCAGGGCTTCCAGGTTGTGCAGCTTCTCCAGGTGGCAATAGCCGATGTCGCGCCCGGCCTTGTGGCCCTCCCAGATCAGCGCGGCGTCGCGGCTCGCCCGGTATTTCTCCGCGGTATGGACGAAGGGCGCGTCCCAGCTCCAGGCGTCGGTGCCGGTCAGCCGCACGCCGCGCTCCAGCAGGTACATGGTGGCCGCGTAGCCCATGCCGCAGCCGGCGGCGACATAGTCGTTATTGCCGTAGCGCGACCCGGCGCGGGTATTGACCACGACGATGTCGAGCGGCCTGAGTTCGTGGCCGATGCGCGCCAGCTCCGCCGCCACCTCGGCCGCGCTCACCACATGGCCGTCGGGCAGATGGCGGAAATCGAGCTTCACGCCCGGCTGGAAGCACCAGTCGAGCGGCACCTCGTCGATGGTGATGGCGCGTTCGCCGCCGCTCACCGTCGCGCCGTTCATCGTCGAGTGGAAGTGATAGGGCGCGTCGAGATGGGTGCCGTTGTGGGTGCTGAGCTCGACCCGCTCCACCGCCCAGGCCTCGCCGTCGGGCAGGTCCTCCTGCTGCAGGCCGGGAAAGAAGCGCGCCATGCCGGCGAAGGAATCCTTGTGGGTGAGATAGGTGATCTTCGGCTTGAAGGCCGGCGGGTCGGAGACGACGTCGTTCTCCAGATAGATCGACAGATCGACGATGCGCCGCGCCATGCCCTGCCCTCGCGTCCTTGCCCGCCGCCGATTATGCCGGCCCGCGGCCGCCTTGCGAAGGGCATCCGGCATTCCCGGCGCCCGCCGACATCGGTGGACAGCCGCGTGCGCGGGTGTACGAGGGCGACGGAGAGGTTCAACTCGACCGGATTCCCCTCTAGGCTCCGGCCATGGACCCGCGGCTGAAGACCGAACTCTGGGTGCTCGCCACCGTGCGGCGCTGCAGCGTGGAGAACGTGCCCTGCACGGTCGCCCGGCGCGGCGACCGCGACGCCGGCGCGGTGCTCTTGAAGATCAACCGCTTCGCCGAGGGCTGCAGCGTGCTGGCGCAGAGCCGCACGCTCGACGGCGAGCTGGTCTGGAGCCGCGGCACCGGGCCCGAGCCGGTCGGCGAGACCGAGGCCGACGCCTATATCGCGCGGCAGATCAAGCGCGACCCGGACCTCTGGGTGGTGGAAATCGAAGACCGCCAGGGCCGCAAGCCGTTCGACGGGCGGATCGTCTGAGCGGCGAGCGCGGAACTATCGCCGCCCGCCGCCGCCCCCAACGCACTCTCGCCGTCCCTGCGGAAGCCAGGCCCAGTTTCAAGATCACGCCGCTTGCCCTGGATGCCGGCGTTCGCCGGCATGACGAATTCCACTCTTTGCGTCACCCCGGCGGACGCCGGGGTCCAGCGCGGCGTTCGTCACGGCTGCCCCTTCTGGATGCCCGCCTGGCGCGGACATGACGACGAGAACGGGATCGCGCAAGCGCCTGGCGCGGGCATGACGACAGGAGTTTCGCCCTGAGCAGTTACGCCACGGTGATGCGCATGTTCTCGCGCGCCACCAGCGCATTCGGCCAGACGTAGCGCGCCTCGCTCTCCAGCCGCTCCATGAACAGGTCCTCATGGTCGGGGTCGTGGTGGAAGATGATCAGCATCTTGGCATCGGCGGCCCGGCAGAGGCGGATGCCCTCCTGCCAGGTGGAATGGCCCCAGCCGAGCTTGCCCGGGAACTCGTCGTCGGTGTAGGTCGAATCATAGATCACCAGGTCGGCACCCTGGATCAGGCCGAGGATGTTCTGGTCGGGCTTGCCGGGAACGTGCTCGGTGTCGGTGACGTAGCAGACCGCCTTGCCGCCGTATTCGAAGCGATAGCCGGTGGCGCCGTCGGGATGGTTGAGCGGCGCCGTGACCACCTTGATGCTCGGCCTGAGCTTGAAGCTGTCGCCGCTCTTGAAATCCTCGAAGCTCATCTGCGCCGCCATCACCTCCATCGGCACCGGAAAGGTCGGGTGCGTCATCTGCGACGACAGCACGCTCTTGATGCCGCCGCGGTTGTAGAGATGGCCGGCCATGATCTTGAAGGTGCGATCCTTGCGGAAGGCCGGCGAGAAGAAGGGGAAGCCGTTGATATGGTCCCAATGGGTGTGCGAGAGCATGAGATGCGCGTTCAGCACATTCTTCTTCAGCATCCAATGGCCGAGGTTGCGCACCCCGGTGCCGGCGTCCAGGATCACCCGCTCGCCGCCCATGGCGACCTCGACGCAACTGGTGTTGCCGCCGAAGGCGATGTGGCGCGCCGAAGGTGTGGCGATGCTGCCCCGCACGCCCCAGAACTTGACCTTGAAGCTCATTTCCCCGCCTTGTTTCTTCCCGAACCTTTCACGGCAAGTCGGCCGGTCCCCTCCGGTCCGGCGGTGAGCATTAACGCAGCGTTACTCTAGACGCACGGCCGAACGCACACTGTGACAACTATCACAAGCCGCCTGCACATCGCTCCCCTCACGGCCGCGGCAGCACCCGTTCCACCAGCCGCGACCAGTAGCTGGCGCCGATGGCCAGGATGCGGTCGTTAAAATCGTAGCGCGGATTGTGCACCATGCAGCCGCCGTCATCCTTGCCGTTGCCGAGCCAGATATAGCTGCCCGGCCGTTCCTTCAACATCCAGCCGAAATCCTCCGAACCCATCACCGGCGGCAGGCTGCGCAGCACGTTCTCGGCGCCGACCACGTCGGCCGCCGCGCCGGCGGCAAGCTCGGTCTCGTCGGCCCAGTTGATGGTCGGCGGATAGCGCCGGTCGTAGCGCACCGCGGCCTTGGCGCCGTGCGCCTTGGCGATGCCCTCGGCGATCTCGCGGATGCGCCGCTCCATCAGGTCCTGCGTCTCCGGGCGGAAGGCGCGCGTGGTGCCGGAGAGGGTCACCTCCTCGGGGATCACGTTGGTGGTGAAGCCGCCGTTGATCTGGGTCACGCTGACCACGGCGGAATGCAGCGGATCGGTGTTGCGGCTGACGATGTTCTGCAGCGCCAGCACCACCTCGGCCGCGATCGGGATGGGATCGACGCCGGAATGCGGGAAGGCGCCATGCGCGCCGACGCCGCGGATGGTGATGAAGAAGAAGTCGGCGGAGGCCATCATCGGCCCGGCGCGCACGCCGATCTTGCCGACCTCGATGCCGGGCATGTTGTGCAGGCCGAACACCGCCTCGACCGGAAAGCGGTCGAACAGCCCGTCCTGGATCATCACCCGCCCGCCGGCCTCGTTCTCCTCCGCCGGCTGGAAGATGAAATGCACGGTGCCGTCGAACTGCCGCGTCTCGGCGAGATAGCGCGCGGCGCCGAGCAGCATGGTGGTATGGCCGTCGTGGCCGCAGGCGTGCATCTTGCCGGCATGCTGCGAGCGGTAGTCGAACTCGTTCAATTCCTGCAGATCGAGCGCGTCCATGTCGGCGCGCAGCCCGATGGCGCGGTTGCCGGTGCCGGCCTTGAGCGTGCCGACCACGCCGGTGCGGGCCAGCCCGCGATGCACCTGGATGCCGAAGGAAGCCAGCCGCTCGGCGACGAAATCGGCGGTCTTCACCTCCTGGAAGGCGGTTTCCGGGTGGGCGTGGATATGGTGCCGCCAGGCGGCCATGTCGGGCTGAAAGGCCGCGATGCGCTCAACGACAGACATATCCGCAACTCTCCACACGGTGACGCCAAATCAGTCAGTTACCGGGAAGAATAGCGATAGAACAGTAACTTGTCCACGCAAGCCACAGTTCAGCGGCACGATTGTTCGCGTCCGGGCCGGCCGGCGGCGAAGGCCTGCACCTCGGCCAGCGCCGCGGCGAGGGCGGGCAGGACCTCGCGGCCGGCTGCGCCGGGGCCGCAGGCCTCGGCCCGGGCCACCAGCACTGCCATCCTGGCCGCGCCGATGCCGAGCGCCGCGCCGCGCAGGCCGTGCGCGGCCTCGGCCCAGGCCCGCGCGTCGGGCGCCGCGTCCAGCCGCGCCAGGCAATCGCCGGCGGTGCGGACGAATAAGTCGAGCAGTTCCCGCTCCAGCCTGGCGTCGCCGGCGGTATAGCGGCCGAGATGCGCAAGGTCGATCGGCGCATCGCTCACGGCAGCAGGTTGCCCTGCCAGGGCGGCAGGCGGCCTTCCTCGACCGCGTGGCAGGCGACCGCGCTGCCGGTGCTGCCGCCGCTGCCGGCGAGCCGCGGCACCTCCGCCTTGCAACGTTCGTTGGCCAGCGGACAGCGCGGATGGAAGGTGCAGCCGGAGGGCGGCGCGATCGGGCTCGGCACCTCGCCGCCAACCGGCGTGCGCGGCCGTCCGCTCATGGCCAGATCGGGGATCGCATCGAGCAGCATGCGCGTATAGGGATGGCGCGGGGCGCGGAACAGGCTGCGGGTGTCGGCGGCCTCGACCAGCCGGCCGAGGTACATCACGCCGATGCGGGTCGAGACGTGATAGACCACGGCGAGATCGTGGCTGATGAACAGATAGGTCAGGCCGAGGCGGCGCTGCAACGCCATCATGAGGTTCAGGATCTGCGCCTGCACCGAGACGTCGAGCGCCGAGGTCGGCTCGTCGCAGACCAGGAATTCCGGCTCGCCGGCCAGCGCGCGGGCGATCGAGATGCGCTGGCGCTGGCCGCCGGAGAATTCGTGCGGGAATTTCTCCGCATCCGCCGGCGCCAGGCCGACCTGCTGCAGCAATTCGCCGACCCGGGCCCTGATGGCGTTCCGCCCGGTCACCAGCTTCCGCGCCCGGATCGGCTCGGCGATGATGGCGCCGGTGCGCCAGCGCGGATTGAGCGAGGCATAGGGGTCCTGGAAGATCATCTGCATGCGCGCTTGCTTGTCGGCATGGCGGCGGCGTTCGCGCGGCGGGCCGATTTCGACGCCCTCGAAGCGGATCGAGCCGGCGGTCGGCGCGTAGAGGCCGACCACCAGCCGCGCCACGGTCGACTTGCCGCAGCCGCTCTCGCCGACCAGCGAGAAGGTCTCGCCGCGCTCGATGGCGAAGCTCACGCCGTCGACCGCATGCAGCAGGCGCCGGCCGGTGCGCTCGAGCAGGCGGTCGAGCAGCGGCGGCGAGACGTCGAAATAGCGGCGGAGATCCTCGACCTGGACGAGCGGCGCGCCCGTCGCCGCGGCCCCTGCCCGCACCGCCGCCTCAGCCACGGCCGCCGCCGTCCGCATGCAGCCAGCAGGCGACCTCGGCGTCGCCGACCGGCATCAGGTCGGGCCGCTCCTGGCGACAGCGGTCGAAGACCTCGGGGCAGCGCGGATTGAACGGGCAGCCCGGCGGGATCGCCGTCAGCCGCGGCATGCTGCCGTCGATCTGCGTCAGCCGCTCGGCATCGGCGCCGATCGTCGGGATGGCGCCCATCAGGCCGCGGGTATAGGGATGCAGGGCGTGGCTGACCACCTGGCGCACCGCGCCGACCTCGACCATGCGCCCGGCATACATCACCGCCACGCGGTCGGCGGTCTCGGCGATGACGCCCATGTCGTGGGTGATCAGCATGACGGCGGTGCCGTGCTCGCGGCAGAGCCGCTTCAGCAGCGTGATGATTTGCGCCTGAATGGAAACGTCGAGCGCCGTGGTCGGCTCGTCGGCGATGATCAGCCGCGGCTCGGCACAGAGCGCCAGCGCGATCACCACGCGCTGGCGCATGCCGCCCGAGAACTGGTGCGGATAGCTGTCGATGCGCTCCGCCGCCGAGGGGATGCCGACCTCCTGCAGCAGCGCGATGGCGCGCCGGCGCGCCGCCGCATGCGTCATGGCGAGATGGGTGCGGATGGTTTCGACCAACTGGTCGCCGACGCGATAGAGCGGATTGAGGCTGGTCAGCGGGTCCTGGAAGATGGTGCCGATCTGGCGCCCGCGGATGCCGCGCATTGCCTCCTGACCCAGGTTGTCGATGCGGCGGCCTTCGAGGACGATCTCGCCGGCGGTGATGCGGCCGGGCGGCTCCAGCAGGCCGATGATCGCCGCCCCGGTCAGCGACTTGCCGGCGCCGCTCTCGCCGACGACGCCGAGCACCTCGCCCGCCTTGATGTGGAAGGATACGTCGTCGATCGCGGTCAGCGTGCCGCGGCGGCCGAAGAATTCCACCTTGAGGTGCTTGACCTGCAAAAGCGGCGCGCTGGTTGCCGGCACGGACGGTCGCTCAGCGCAGCTTGGGATTGAGCGCATCGCGCAGCCAGTCGCCCAACAGGTTGACGGCGAGCACCAGGATGGCGAGCGCGATCCCCGGGAACAGGGTGATCCACCACTGGCCCGAGAAGAGGAAATTGTTGCCGATGTTGATCAGGGTGCCGAGGGAAGGCGTGGTCGGCGGCACGCCGACGCCGAGGAAGGACAGCGTCGCCTCGGCGATGATGGCGATGCCGAGGTTGATGGTGGCGATCACCAGCACCGGCCCCATCACGTTCGGCAGCACGTGGCGCACCATGATGAGCCGCGGCGACAGGCCGATGACGCGCGCCGCCTGCACATATTCCTTGTTGCGCTCGACCAGCACCGAGCCGCGCACGGTGCGCGCATACTGCACCCAGGAGGCCAGCGCGATGGCGATGACGATGACGATCAGCGCGATCTGCTGGTAGCGCTCGTTGCTCACCAGGCCGCGCACGACGGCATCGACCATGAGCACGATGAGGATGGCCGGGATGGAAAGCTGCACGTCGGCGATGCGCATGATCAGGCCGTCGGCGAAGCCGCCGAGATAGCCGCTGACCAGCCCGAGCGCGACGCCGATCAGCGCCGCCAGGATGACCGAGAGGACGCCGACGATGAGCGAGATGCGCGCGCCGAAGATGATGGTGGAGAAGACGTCGCGGCCCTGGTCGTCGGTGCCGAAGGGAAACTGCAGCTCGCCGCCGTCGAGCCAGAACGGCGGCTTCAGCGCGTTCGAGACGTCGAGGCTGGCCAGGTCGAAGGGATTGTGCGGCGTCACCCAGGGGGCGAAGGCCGCGGCAAAGACGAAGACCGCCGTCACCAGCGCCGCCAGCATGGTGAGCGGCGACTGCCTGAAGCTGTAGAAGACGTCGCTGTCGACGGCGCGCCGGAAACGGTCGGCGATATGCTCGGCCATCGCCATCAGCGCACCCGGGCGCCGGGATCGACGCGCAGCCTGGGATCGACGGCGAAATAGAGCAGGTCGGCGATCAGGTTGATGACCACGATGAAGAAGGCGATCAGCACCAGGAAACAGGACATCACCGGGATGTCGGCCGCCTGCAGCGACTGGATGAACAGAAGGCCCATGCCGGGCCAGTTGAACACGGTCTCGGTGATGATCGAGAACGCAATTATGGAACCGAGCTGCAGGCCGGTGATGGTGATGACAGGCACCAGCGTGTTCTTCAGGGCATGGCCGAGATTGATCGCCCGGTCGCTCAGGCCGCGGGCGCGGGCGAACTTGATGTAGTCGGTGCGCATCACTTCCAGCATTTCGGCCCGCACCAGGCGCATGATCAGGGTCATCTGGAACAGGCCGAGGGTGATCGCCGGCATGATCAGCGCCTTGAGGCCGCTCACCGTCAAGAGCCCGGTCGACCACCAGCCGATATGCACGACATCGCCGCGGCCGAAGGAGGGCAAGAGCGGAAAGGCGACGCTGAAGATCAGGATCAGCAGGATGCCGATCAGGAAGGTCGGCAGCGACACGCCGACCAGGGAGACGCTGAGCATGAGCCGGCTCAGCCATCGTCGCGGATAGAGGCCGGAATAGACACCCATCGCCAGGCCGCCGACGAGCGCGATGAGCGCCGCCACGACGCTCAGTTCCAGCGACGCCGGCAGGCGCTGCAGGATGAGCTTCCCGACCGGCTCCTGCATGCGGTAGGAAATGCCGAAATTGCCGGTCAGCGCGTCGCCGACGAAGCGTACGAAGCGCACCGGCGCCGGATCGTCGAGACCGAGGTGCCGGCGCAGCGCGTCGCGCTCCTGCTGCGTCGCATCCTGGGCGACCATCGCCGTCACCGGATCGCCGATATAGCTGAACAGCGCGAAGGCCACCATGCCGACCGTCAGCATCACCAGGGCGGATTGCAGCAGCCGGTTGACGATGAAGGCAAGCATGACTTACGTCGCCGCGCGCACGGCCCGGGCGCACCGCCCGAGCCGCGCACCGGCCATCACCTGCGAACCCCTATTTCACCGTCACCAGGCGCAGCGGGAACTCGTTGTCCGCCATCGGCGTCACGTCGATGTTCTTGCGCATGGCCCAGACCACCACCTGCTGGTGCAGCGGAATGACCGGCACCTGTTCCTTCAGCAGTTCGTTCGCCTGGTCGATCATCTGGTAGCGCTTGGCCTTGTCGGTTTCCACGGCGATGGCGTCGGTCAGTTGGTCGAACTTGGCGTTCGACCAGCCGTCGACGTTGATCTCGCCCTTGTGGCTCGCCAGGTCGCGCGTGTGCAGCAGGTTGACGAAGGCGTTGTGCGCATCGTAGGTCGCCGGCGTCCAGCCCAGCA
>DATKQA010000220.1:0-6407 GCA_035523835.1 Candidatus Sulfotelmatobacter sp. | reverse complement strand
GCGGCGCGCCGCCAGGGCACGCCGATCTTCCACATTGCGCACAGGGGGCGCGCCGGCAGCGTGTTCGACCGCGACGCCGAGCGCGGCCAGATCGTCGCGCCGCTCACGCCGCAGTCCGGCGAGCCGGTGATCGAAAAGGGCCTGCCCAACGCCTTCGCCGGCACCGGCCTCGACAAGCTGCTCGCCGCCGCCGGCCGCAAGAACCTCATCCTCGCCGGCTTCATGACGCACATGTGCGTGAGTTCGACGGCACGCGCCGCCGTCGACCTCGGCTACCGCGTCACCATCGATGCCTCGGCCTGCGGCACGCGCGACCTGCCCGACGGACGCGGCGGCGTCATCCCGGCGGCAACCATCAACAGCGTGGCCCTGGTCGAGCTCTCCGACCGCTTCGCCGTCATCGCCGAGAACGGCGACGCGCTGGTCTGAGCGGACGGCGCGGGCCATGTTGCAGCTTTACTTCTCGCCGATGGCCTGCTCGCTGGCCAGCCGCATCGCCCTGATGGAGGCCGGGATCGAGGCGCGCTATCACGCCGTCGATATCTTCGCCAAGAAGGTGCTGGCCGACGGCAGCGACTTCCGGACGGTTTCGTCGAAGGGCGCGGTGCCGGTGCTGGTGCTGGAAGACGGCCAGAGGCTGACCGAGAACGCGGCGGTCCTGCAATATATCGCCGACCTCCGGCCGGAAAGCGGCCTGGCGCCGCCGCCGGGCGAGCCCGACCGCTACCGCCTGCAGGAGTGGCTGAGCTTCGTCGGCAGCGAGGTCCACAAGGGCTTCCTGTTCCCGACCTTCTGGTACAAGAGCGAGGCGGCCAAGGCCGGCGCGCGCGAGCGCATCGGCCAGAGCCTGTCGGTCGCCGCCGCGCACCTGGAAAAGCGGGACTATCTCGTCGGCGAGCGCTTCAGCGTGGCCGACGCCTATTTCGCCTGGTCGCTCCTGCTGCTGCGCAGCGCCGGCGTCGAGCTCGGCGACTGGCCCGCGCTCAAGGCCTATCGCGACCGCGTGCGGCTGCGCCCGCCGGCAAAAGCGGCGATCGAGCTGGAACAGGGCCTGTACAAGGCGGCGCCGACCTAGAGCCCGCCCGACATAGCCCTGCTGGCCAAGCGCGCGGCGCCGGCGCAAGATGGCGCACGGAAACGCCAGGCGACGGGAGAGCCGCCATGTTGAGCGCTGCCGACAACGAGCTGCTGACCAGGACCGGCGCCGGCACGCCGATGGGCACGCTGTTCCGCCGCTTCTGGATGCCGGTGCTGCTGGCGCAGGAACTGCCGGAAGCCGATTGCCCGCCGGTGCGGGTCACGGTGATGGGCGAGGAACTGATCGCCTTTCGCGACACGAAGGACCGCCTTGGCCTGCTGGAAGCGCATTGTCCGCATCGCGGCGCCGAGCTCTATTTCGGCCGCAACGAGGCATGCGGCATCCGCTGCGTCTTTCACGGCCTCAAATTCGACGTCGAAGGCAATTGCCTGGAGGCGCCGATCTTCCCGCGCGACAACAGCTATGACCGGACGCGCGAACGGCTCAAGCTGAAATCCTATCCGGTGCGCGAATGGGGCGGCATGATCTGGGCCTATATGGGACCGCCGGAGGCGATCGCCGCGCTGCCCGAGCTCGAGCTGGCGCTGGTGCCGCCGTCACATCGTTTCGTCTCCAAGAAATACCAGGAATGCAATTACGCGCAGGCGCTCGAAGGCGGCCTGGACACGGCGCATTTCTCCTTCCTGCACATGGCGGTGTCGAAGGGCGAGGAGGAGAGCCTGGCGGTCATGGGCCGCTCGGAGGCCGCCGGCAATCGCGACCGCGTGCGCTGGCTGCGCAACGATCCCTCGCCGCGCTTCACCATCCTGGAACACGATGCCGGCCTGGTCATCGCCGCCTCGCGCCGCACCGACGGCGACGATCTCTACTGGCGCATCACCCAGTTCCTGATGCCGAACCACAGCCTGACGCCGAGCGCCTTCCCGGGCGACATCTACCACGGCAATACCTGGGTGCCGATCGACGACTATTCCTGCTGGATCTACTGCTACTCCTGGCACCCCGACCGGCCGCTTACCGACGAGGAGCGCGACAGGCTCCGGCGCGGCCATACCGTGCATGCCGAGGTCGATGCGAACTGGGTGCCGGTGCGCAACAAGGCGAACAACTACCGCCTCGACCGCACCGAGCAGAAGCTCCGGAGCTTCACCGGAATCGACGGCGTTTCGGAACAGGACGCGGCGATCCAGAACAGCCAGGGCCTGATCGCCGACCGCACGCGCGAGTTCCTCGGGCCGACCGATCTCGGCATCGTGCGCTGCCGCCAATTGCTGCTCGGCAGCGCCAGGCGCCTCGCCGCCGGCCAGGAGCCGGGCGCGGCGAGCAGGCCCGCGGCCTACAAGGTGCGCTCCGGCGGTGCCGTCAGCCCGGGCGCGCTGCCGGTTCCGGAGATGATGACGCGCCGCTTCGGCCATCCGCACGCCCTGGTGTCCGGCCCGCAGCCTTACGAGGCCGCGCCGGTGCGCGCCGCCGGTGCCGACTAGTATCGTTCCGGCATGAGCTGGCCGCAGCCGGCGGCGGCGAGGATTTCGCGGGCGACGGCCCGGCCGAGCCAGGCATGGCCGAAATCGGTCAGGTGCATGCCGTCGGGACCGGTCATCGCCGCCGCGTCCGGCGCCTGCCGCATCAGGTCGTAGCGCCGCAGCAACGGTATCTGCACCTCGGCGGCGAGCGCGCGCAGCGCTTGGCGGTAGGCGGGTGCCGCCGGCACACCTTCCAGCAGCGGACAGAACTGCGGCTCGACCAGCAGCACGTCGCTGCCGACCTGCAGCATGGCAACGACGCCCGCGCGGGCGCGCGCGGCCAGGCGCTGTGGCGGGACGCCATTCATCATGTCATTGCTGCCGGTTTGCCAGACCACGAGATCGGCATGCTCGGCGAGGATCTCCGGCACATGCCGCGCCATCACCTCGGCATCGGCGCCGCCGATGCCGCGACTGAGCACCCGCACCGCCCCGCTCGGCAGCGCGGCAGCGAGCGCGGCTTCGAGGCGCGCCGGATAGGCCAGCGGCGGCCTGCTGGCGCCGACCCCTTCGGTGGTTGAGGAGCCGAAGGCGACGATGCGGAGCGGCGCGCCGCGGGCGAGCATCGCGGCGACATGCGGCAGTCTTGCCGTGCCGCCGCTCATGCGCCGCCGGGCAGCGACGGGCGGAGCGCGGCGGCGCGCGCTTTCAGCGCACCCTTGCCGAGCACCCAGGCCAGGGCCAGCAGCGCGCCGAGGCCGAGGCCGTCGACGACAAGCTGCACGAGGAGCGAGGTGCCGAAGGTAGCGAACAGCAGCCTGCCCACCAGCGACAGCAGCGTGCCGAGCGAAAAGACTTCGAGCGAATGCTGGCCGCAGGCGACGATGCCAGAAAGCCACCGGCTCCGCGCCAGGAGCGCGAAGCGCCGCGAGGTCAGCGCCAGATAGACCAGCGCCAGGATGTCGAGCAGGCGGAACAGCGAGAGGTCGGTCTTGTCCGGCGCCGCCATCGGAATCGGATGCACGTCCCACAGCCCCCACGCCGCCCAGGGCGCCGCCGCCAGGAAGGCGAAGGCAAGATAGGCCCAACTCGCCCCGGCGAGCGAAGGCAGCCGCGGCAGCCCGCCACCGCGCTCGGCCATCGCCGCCGCGAGCCAGGCACCGAGCACGAACAGAAACTGCCAGGCGAAGGGATTGAAGAACCAGCCGCGGCCGTCGAGCCAGTTGGTCATGTTGAGGCCGGGCACCAGATTGGCGGCAAGCCAGACCGCGGCGGAAATTGCCAGGGTCGCACGCCGGCTGAAGCGCATGCCGAGATGAACCAGCGGGAACAGCGCCAGCAGGATGATATAGAGTGGCAGCACGTCGACATTGGCCGGCAGCGCCTGCAGCTTCAGCCCATGGCGCAGGCCCTTCAGGCCGTGCTCGACATAGACCGCGAGGTCAGGCAGATCGAGCTGGACCTGCGCCAGCCAGGCGCGAACGATCAGCAGGGTCGCCAGCAGCAGGCCGGCCTGGAACAGATAAAGCCGGAGGCAGCGCGAGCCGATGCGGCGGAGCCCGGTGCCGATGCCGTCGCGCGCGAAGCACTTGCCGTAGGCGAGCGTGGCGGAGAAGCCGGCGAGGATGACGAACAGTTCCGCCGCGTCGCAAAAGCCGAAGTTGCGCAACGTCAGCGGACTGAGGATATTGCCGGCCGAGTGATCGATGAAGATGGTGAGCAGCGCAAAACCGCGCAGCAAGTCGACCCGCAGGTCGCGCTGCGCAGGCCTGGTCGCCGACGATGGGACGCAATGGGAACGCACAGTCACTTCTCAACCACCTAGGCCGGCGGACGATCCGCGCAAGGCTCCGCCGTTCACAAAGCCGCGATGGTAAGGGCATTTGCCGCCGGCTCTGGCGCCCATTAACGACACGGTAGCGCGAAGGCGCTAACCTAACCTTCAGCGTCCGGCGGAGTATATGTCGCATGCGTGCGCAATCGCTTCTCGCCCTCGCGTTCGGGTTGTCGGCCGCCGCCGCTGATGCCGCCGCCGCTCCGGCGCTGTTCGATGAGCCGCAGCGCGTCTGCGCGGCCTTGATCGACCAGGGTTTCGTGCCCGGGCGCTGGGGCCGCAGCAACCAGGGTTTCGAGGGCACGCAATTCAGCGCCTATAATTGCCTGTCGCCGATCCTGCTGATCAAGGGCGGCAACGGCGGCCCGTTCGTCACCAGCATGAACTACTTTGCCGAGGGCCGGACCAACGACAAGGTCGAGATCGTCAAGCTGGTGCTCAATGTGCACGACCGCAGCAACCGTGAGGCCGGCCGCGCCAAGTTCATCGCCACGGCCAAGGCGCTGCTTGCGGCGTTGCACATCGACGCCTCGCCGGCCTTCCTCCAGGTCTTGCAGACGCCGCGCAGCGGCACCCTCACCTTCGACGGCGGCCGCGCCACCTTCGAAGTCTGGACCGTGCCGGTCGAGCGCGAGCGGCTGACCATCGAATCGACCACGGCCTTGCAGCGATGACCTCGGGCGCCGCCGCATCGGAACGTCGCGCGCCGTCGTTCACTGCGACCGCGGCCCGATCGGAGGGCCGTCCGGCAACGCCCGCCGCGGCGCGCCGGCCGGCCCGGGTGCCGGCGCTCGCCGTCGACACCGCGCTGCAGGCGAAGCCCAGGAACGGGCAGCCGCACTGGTTCGGCAGCCTGGTCTCGGCCCTGCTGCATCTGGCGGTCCTCGCGCTGCTCCTCTGGCTGCCGCCATTCCAGCACACGGGCAACGGTCCGGCCGCTGACGAGGCCGCCATCACCATCGATTTCATTCCGCTCGGCGAGGGCCAGGGCCAGGAGGCGCCGCAGGCCGGCAAGCATGCGGCCGAGGCCGCGACGACGACCGGCGCGCAACCGACCGGCCCGGAACTGGCCGCCCCCTCGGACAAGGGCAGCGCGGCCGCCGCCGCGGCGCCGACCAGCACCGACGAGGCCAGGCCGGAACCGACGCCGACCGAGCCGCAATCGCCGACGCAGCAGCCGAACGAGAACAAGTCGACGCAGGAAGCCTTGAACGAACAACCGCGCGCCCAGCCGATGACGGAAGTGCCGCCCCAGGAGGACAGGCCGCTCGCCGCCGAGAAGGCGCCGGAGACGCAGGAGCCGGCCCCGGCCAAACCGTCGAGCGACGTGCCGCCGCCGGAGGAAAAGAAGATCACCGAGGCGCCGGCCCAGCCGAAGGAAACGCCGCAACCGCGAGCCAGCGCGCCGCCGCCGCCGAGCCCGGCTCAGCCGGAGACGGACAACCTGCCGCCGGCATCGAAGATCATCGAGGCGCCGAAGGCGGATGTGGTGCATCTGCCGCCGAAATCGGCCTTCAAGCCGGGCAGCCTCGGCGACATCAAGCCGAGCGAGATCCTCGGCCGCCAGGCCGGCCTCGCCGGCGAGGCCGGCGGCACCGGTTCGGCGGTGCAGGCCGGCGGCGGCATCGGCACGCCGGGCCCGCTCGGCGGCGGCACGCCGACCGAGCGGCATATTTCCGAACTGCAGGCGCGCATCGACCGCATGCTGCTGGTCTACGAGCCCGACTATCCCGACGTGGTCATGCTGCAACGGCAGGTCGACAAACTCTTCGCCGAGGAAGGCCCGCTACGGCCGGAGGAACTGGCCGATGCGCAACGGCAGATGCAGGCCTGCTGGCAGAGGGCACGGACCAATCTCGGCCTGCCCGCCCGGAGCGTCGACCTGACCCTCGCGCTCGGACGCGACGGCAGCATCCGCGATGCCAAGGTCGGCGACGGAACGATCCGCAAGATGCTGCCGGCGAAGCGGCTGGCCGATGCGATCCGCGCCTGCGGTCCGCTGAGCCTGCCGTCGGAGCGCTATCTCCTGTGGCAGACGCTCACTTTGCGCGTCGGCGGGAACTGAAGCAGA
>DATKQA010000219.1:0-5127 GCA_035523835.1 Candidatus Sulfotelmatobacter sp. | reverse complement strand
CGTCGGCATTGGCCTTGCTGTCGCGCTCCAACAATTCCACTTTCCGGCCGAGAAGGCCGCCCTTGGCGTTGATCTCCTGGACCGCCATTTCGGCTCCCTTGGCAATCGGCACCCCGTAGACGGAGGCCGGACCAGACAGCGGCAGCGGCGAACCAATCTTGATGGTATCGGCAGCGGCGGTGAGCGGCACAAGACTTGCCGTAACACAGGCCACCGCAAGGATGCGGTGAAACGACATTTCTATCTCCCTGTTCCCGGACGCCCGCTCGGCCCATGCCGAGCCATACAAGCCAAGCGACGGTTTTTCCGTCGTCCGCGGCGTCCGTTTGCAGGCATCGTCGTTCGTCGGGTGGCATTCTGTCAAGCGCGCCAAGCATGGCAGCGTTGCGCCATTTCACGGCTTGAAACGACTGCCCGGCTCGACCCCGCCGCGGGCCGTGAAAGCGGCGCCGGCTTGGCAGCGCGGCAAAATCAGCCCAAAGTTTCGCCAGCCGGGAGATCGCACGAGGTCATCCATGCCGCTCACCACGCCGCTCTGCTCGCTCTTTGGCATCCGGCATCCCATTCTCCTCGCCCCGATGGGCGGCGTCTCCGGCGGCGCCTTGGCAGCCGCGGTTACCCGCGCCGGCGGCTTGGGGCTGATCGGCGGCGGCTACGGCGACCGGGCCTGGCTCGAGCGCGAACTCGCGGCTGCCGGCAACGAGCGCGTCGGCGTCGGCTTCATCACCTGGAGCCTGGCACGCACGCCCTTGCTGCTCGACCTGGTTCTCGAGCGCGCCCCGGCCGCGGTCTTTCTCTCGTTCGGCGACGCGCGGCCCTATGTCGACAAGGTGAAGGGCAAAGGCAGCAAGCTGATCCTGCAGGTGCAGACGCTTGGCCAGGCCGCCGAGGCCAGGAGCTGCGGCGCCGATCTCATCGTCGCGCAAGGCACCGAGGCCGGCGGGCATGGCGCCATCCATCGGGCGCTGTTTCCTCTCGTCCCTGCCGTCGTCGACACCGTCGCGCCGACCTTGGTCGCGGCCGCCGGCGGCATCGCCGACGGGCGGCAACTGGCGGCCGCCTTGCTGCTCGGCGCCGCTGGCGTGGTGGTCGGCACGCGCTTCTTTGCCAGCCGCGAATCCCTCGGGCATGCCAATGCCAAGGCGCGTATCGTCGCCAAGGGCGGCGACGATACGCTTCGCACCCGCACCTTCGATGTGGTCCGCGAACTGCCCTGGCCGAAGCAATATACCGGCCGGGCCATCGCCAACAGCCTGTCGGAGCGCTGGCATGATCGCGACGAGGCCTTCACCGCTGCCCTGGCGGCGGAAGCGCCGCGCTATCGGGCCGCGGTCACGGCCGGAGATTTCGACACCGCGGTAATCTTCGCCGGCGAAGGCCTCGACCTCGTCCGCGACATCCCCGCCGCAGGGGAAATCGTCGAACGCTTGGCCGGCGAGGCCGAAACCCTGCTCCGGCGGGCGCCCAGGCTGGTCGGCCCTCACAGCTAGTCGGCCAGGCTGCCGGCCGGCGACCTGCGTCCCGCCCTTCCGGGCAACGGCAGCGGCCGGAACAGCTTGGCCATAAACAATCACCGGTTGACGCTGCCGTCCGCAGACCGTCAGGATGGCGTCCCGGCCAGCGGAGAGAGCCATGCCCTTGTCCGTGTTCGACCAGGCAGCACAAACCGAGATCGGAGGCTTTTCAGCAGCGTCAGTGGTGCCGTCTGCGTCTCCAGCAATCGGCAATGCAGCCTGGGGCTTCGCCCCGGGCGCCTATTTCGACAATCCGCTGCCGCCCCGCTTCAAGGAACGGCTGTTCATCCATCTATGCCGCTATGGCGATGCTCCCTACCAGGCGCTCCGCTATCTCGCCACCGCCATGGCGGAGCGGCGGCAGGCAATGGATGCACCGGCGGTCGCCGCCGAAGAGGCTATCGAACTCCTGCAGCGCCCGGCGCCGTCGCCGCAACAGCTCGACGACGCCGTCGGTCATTTGCGATCGGGAGCCGTGGGCGAAGGATGGCGGATCGCCGGGTCCAGGGAGGAAACGGCGATCTTTGCCTGCGCGGCTGCCGCCTTCGCGGTGCCAGGACAGGAGGGACAGCTTTGGCAGGCGCTTCGGTCGGGCCTCGACCAGGCGATGTTCGCCGCCCTGTGCGCGTTCCTCACCTTTGTCCGCGCGGCACACTTCTTCGCCACGACGCAAGGCGACGGCCAGGGCGACGTCAGGCCGGCGCTCGGCCACCGCGAAGCGGCGGGCGCGATTCTGGCCGACCCGGAATGCCTGCGCCACACCTTGGAAGCGGGATTGGAAGAACCGACCGGCCGGTCCGACGCGAACTCCGTCGACACGGCCGTGCAAAAGCTTGCCGCCATCGTCGAATCCTCCGACGACGCCATCCTGGCCAAGGACCTCGATGGCATCATCATGAGCTGGAATCAAGGCGCCGAGCGCCTGTTCGGCTATACGGCCGAAGAGGTCATCGGCAAGCCGGTGACAATTCTCATTCCGGAGGATCGGCAGGACGAGGAGCCGGCGATCCTGGCGCGGATTCGCCGCGGGGAACGGATCGATCACTATGAAACCATCCGCCAACGCAAGGACGGCAGGCTGATCGACATCTCGCTGGCGGTTTCGCCGGTGCGGAACCGGCAAGGCCGCGTCATCGGCGCGTCGAAGATCGCCCGCGACATTACCGAACGCCGGCGGGCACAGGAGCAGCAGGAGCTGCTGCTCAGGGAGATGGACCACCGCGTCAAGAATCTCTTCGTCCTGGCCGGCGGCGTCGTCAGGCTGAGCGCCCGCTCGGCCAAAACGCCGAGCGAGCTGGCATCCGCCGTCGAGGCGCGATTGCTGGCGCTCTCGCGGGCGCATGCGCTCACGCTCAGAAGCGTTTCCGACGCTCCCGGCCAGACCGAGCAGGCAATCGGCATGCATGACTTGATACGCACGGTGCTCGCGCCCTACGACGACCAGGCAGGCCCGCGGGAAACCTGCGTGACCATCGACGGACCCGACATCGCCATTGCCGGTGGGACGGTAACCAGCTTCGCCCTGCTGCTGCATGAATTCGCCACCAACGCAGCCAAATATGGCGCCCTGTCGGTGCCGGAAGGCCGCATCGAAGTAACCTGTTCGGAAGCGGCGGATCAATTCGTGCTGACGTGGAAAGAGCATGGCGGCCCGCGCGTCGCCGATCGCTCCGAAGATCAGGGCTTCGGCAGCCTGCTGACACGCCTGACGGTGGAAGGGCAGTTGGGCGGCGCGATCTCACGCTGGTGGGAGGAGGCCGGCCTCACCATCCGCCTGTCCGTCAACCGGCAGCGCATCGCCAAACATAGCACGTCGTGACAAGGACTCGGCCGGCCGGTTACATGTGCCGCGGCAGGCAGGGAAATTTCCAGGCGGTTCCGCAATCGAGGCCGTTCACGTCGGTGGCCGGCAGCTTCTCGCCGGCGGCCATGGCGGCGCGCGAGGCATAGACCCGGTTGCCGCCCCCGTCGCGGCAGGGGCGGCTGTGGGCGAGCCCGTCGGCGCCGGCAAACACCGAACCGTTCGCCGCGTCGCTGACGATGACCGAGTTGCTGATCGTGCAGGTCGTGCCGGCCGGCAGGCCGGCCTGGCCGCAATCGCCGCGGCCGTCCTGCGGATAGATGCAGACCAGCGTCGGCGAGGCGGCGCCGTTGGTGCGGCCGTCCCAGATGAAATAGTCGTGGTCGAAGGTGAAGCTGTTGACGGCGGCGCGCGCCGGGCAGAGACGGTCGCCGGGCGGTTCCTCCAGGATTTTCACGATGTACCAATTGTCGCCGCCGGGGCCGCGTTCGAAGACGCTGTGGTCATAGAGGACGTTGCCACCGCAGGGCGCATCGACCGTGCCGTTCTGCTCGCAGCCCCTGCCGGCGGATCTGCACCAGATATAGGAACGGGTCAGGCGGTTCTGCCGGGCCACGCCGAGCGGCCGCGCCTTGAATGTCCAGCCGCCGTTCTGCACATCGAAGGAATTGAGACCGTCGACCAGGAAGCTGGCGCCGGCATCGCCGGGGCCGCCCCTGTTGGCGTCGGCGCTGATGTAGACATTGTGGTCCTGCCCGCCGCCGCCGATATTCGCGCAGTCGTGCACCGTGTCGTTGATCAGCGTGACGGTGCCGTTGCGGTTGCCGGTGAGAATACAGCTCGTCTGGTTGCTGTTCGTCGAGCCCGTCGTCACCGTGACATTCTTGATGGTCGGATTGCGCGCATCGTCATCCACCTTGATCGGCGCACCGGCCTCGAACGTGCCGCCGTTCAGCGTCACGTTGTCGGCGGCGATGATCCAGCTTGCCTGGCCGGGCGGCGAGGGCGCATAGGCGCAGCAATTGGTGAAGCCCGCCGCATTGTCGATGGTGACCCCGGCGGCGGCGATATGGCAGGAATCGGCCCAGAACGGGATGCCCGATGGCGCCGGCTTGAATGCCAGGATATCGCCGGCACGTGCGGCCTGGCAGGCCGTGGCCGAGGTGTAATAGCCGGCCGCCCCGGTCTTGTTCAGGAAGTAGGCCCTGCTGGCCGCGCCGCAGAGCGAGGCCGTCTGCGCGACGACGCCATAGCTCACGTAAAGCTTGAACAGGCTGACCCCATTGGCCGGCGGCGCGGTGAAGCCGATGGCACCGTAGGCGGCATCGGCGCAAAGCCGCGCATTGACCGCGCGGACAAAGCCCGCGCCGTTGGCTTGCAACAGGGTCGTGCCGGTGCCGAAACTCCAGGGGCCGCCGTTGCCGATGGTGATCTTGTCGGACGGCCGCGCCGGGCAGATGGTGTCGCCGACGGTGGCACCGTTGACATAGGGCCCGCAACCGGCCGATGCCGGCGCACCGGCGCGGGCGCCGAGCACGCCGCTCAGCAGGATGGCCAAGGCCAGAAGGAACGGCGACACTCGGGCAAATGCGCGCATGATGACCGGTCGAATCCGTGATGCGTCGCCATCATAGCGCAGGCCTGCATCGAAACGGGCGGTGCCGCTGGGGATGATTTAGGCGACCTTCGCCATCAACCTGGCAAAACGGTCGCGTGACGTCTTGCGCAAGCACCCGGGTCAACTGTCAAATACCTCCCGAACATGTAATATCGATGCCAGAGTGGAATTTCAGTGCGCCCGGCAGGAGATTG
>DATKQA010000218.1:0-5493 GCA_035523835.1 Candidatus Sulfotelmatobacter sp. | reverse complement strand
ACGCGTTATTCGACGATGTTCATGTGGGCCGACGCCTGTCGCCGGCTGGACCACGCCGACCGCCTGAGCCGGCGTTTCTTCGAGCCCAACGCGACGAAGCGGCAGCCGAGCTGGGAGCCGCCGGTCGACATGCTGGAAAGCGGCGCAGAGCTCGTCATCGAGGTGGCGCTGCCTGGCGTCGACCCGGCGGCGGTCGAGGTCAGCATCGCGCCCGGCGCGCTTCTGGTCGCCGCCGAACGGCCTTTTCCAACCACGGCGCAGTATGCGGTGATCCGCCGTCTCGAATTGCCTTACGGCCGGTTCGAGCGGCGCATCGACTTGCCGTCCGGCCGCTACGAGCTTGCCAGCAGCACCATCCAGAACGGTTGCCTGCGCATCGTCCTGCGCAGGCACGGATAACTTTCTTTCAGGGGCATCACCATGTCGAACCTTCCTGTCCTCCGTGCCGAAGCCGCCGCCGCGTCATCGCGGAACAATCAGCCGCGCGGCGGCACATCCGATATCGATCAGGCGGCACTGCCGGCCGACGCCGTGCCGATCCTGCCGGTGCGTGCCGCCGTGCTTTTCCCGACCGTGGTCGCGCCGCTCACCATCGGCCGCGAACGCTCCATCGCCGCGGCGCAGTTCGCCGCCGCCCAGCAGCGGACGGTCGGCATCCTGTTGCAGCGCGACGCCGAGGTTGCCGAGCCCGGCGGCGCCGATCTGCATGAGATCGGCACGCTCGGCCAGGTGATCCGCTATGTGACCGCGCCCGACGGCCAGCATCACCTGATCGCCCGCGGTGAGCAACGCTTCCGCGTGGTCGAGTTCCTTTCCGGCTACCCCTTCCTGGCCGCGCGCATCGAGCGCCTGGCCGAAAGCGAGGCGACGGGTGCGGAAATCGACGCCCGCGTGCTGCAGCTCAAGGAGCGGGCGACGGCAGCGATCGCGCTTCTGCCCGGCGCGCCGGAAGATCTGGCGCCGGCGGTGCAGGGCATCACCTCGCCCTCGGCGTTGGCCGATTTCGTTGCCAGCTTCCTGGACCTGAAAATCGAGGAGAAGCAGCAGCTCCTGGAGACCGTCGACCTGCGCGCGCGGCTCGACCGCGTGCTCTGGTACCTCGCCTATCGCTTCGAGGTTCTCAGGCTGTCGCACGACCTCGGCAAGCAGACCCAGGAGGCGATGGCCGGCCGCCAGCGCGAGCACATGCTGCGCGAACAGATGCGCGCCATCCAGAAGGAGCTCGGCGAGACCGATGAGCAGGGCGGCGAGATTGCCGAACTGAAGACGGCCATTGCCAAGGCGAGGCTGCCGGAAGAGGTGGAGAAGCACGCCCAGAAGGAACTGGCGCGGCTGGCGCGGATGCCGGAAGGCGCCGCCGAATACGGCATGGTGCGCAGCTATCTCGAATGGCTGGCCGAACTGCCATGGAACATCGAGCCGGGCGAGCCGATCGACATAGCCAAGGCGCGCGCCATCCTCGACGAGGATCACTGCGGCCTGGAGAAGGTGAAGCGGCGCATCCTCGAGTACCTCGCCGTGCGCAAGCTCAATCCCACGGGCAAGGCGCCGATCCTCTGCTTCGTCGGGCCGCCCGGCGTCGGCAAGACCTCGCTCGGCCAGAGCATCGCCCGCGCCATGGGCCGGAAGTTCGTCCGCGTCAGCCTGGGCGGCGTGCATGACGAGGCCGAGATCCGCGGCCACCGGCGCACCTATATCGGCGCGCTGCCCGGCAACATCATCCAGGCGCTGCGCAAGGCCGGGACGGCGGATGCGGTTCTCATGCTGGACGAGATCGACAAGCTCGGCCGCGGCATCCAGGGTGATCCCTCGTCGGCATTGCTCGAGGTGCTCGACCCGGCGCAGAACTCGACCTTCCGCGACAACTACCTGGCGGTGCCGTTCGATCTGAGCAGGGTGGTGTTCATCGCCACCGCGAACATGCTCGACACGGTGCCGGGCCCGCTGCTCGACCGCATGGAGGTGATCCGGCTGGCCGGCTATACCGAGAACGAGAAGCTGCAGATCGCCGAACGCTACTTGCTACCGCGGCAGCGCGAAGCCAACGGCGTCACCGCCGAGCAGGTCGAAGTCTCCGGCGCGGCGCTCACCGCGATCATCCGCGGCTATACCCGCGAGGCCGGCGTGCGCAACCTGGAACGCGACATCGGCGCGGTGCTGCGGCATGCCGCAGTGCGGCTGGCCGAGAACCCGGCGGCGCATATGCGCATCGAACCGGCCGATCTCGCCGCGATACTCGGCGCCGAGCGCTTCGAGGCCGAGCACGCGGCGCGCGCCAGCATGCCCGGCGTGGTCACCGGCCTTGCCTGGACACCGGCCGGCGGCGACATCCTGTTCATCGAGGCGGCGAAGAGCCCCGGCCACGGCAAGCTGATCCTGACCGGCCAGCTCGGCGAGGTGATGAAGGAGAGCGTGCAGGCGGCCCTGAGCCTGGTGAAGGCGCGTCAGGACAAGCTCGGCATCGATCCCAAGCTGTTCGACGAAAGCGACGTGCATGTGCACGTGCCGGCAGGCGCCATCCCCAAGGACGGCCCGAGCGCCGGCGTCGCCATGTTCATGACCTTGGCGTCGCTCTTCACCGGCCGGCCGGTGCGGGCCGACGTCGCCATGACCGGCGAGATCTCGCTGCGCGGCCTGGTGCTGCCGGTCGGCGGCATCAAGGAGAAGGTGCTGGCCGCCATGCATGCCGGCATCAAGACCGTGATGCTGCCGGTGCGCAACCGCCGCGACTGGGACGACATCCCGGAAGAGGCGCGCACGGGTCTCGAGTTCGTCTGGCTGGAACAGGTCGAAGACGCGCTCGCCGTCGCTCTCACACCGCTCGCCAAGGCGGCTTGACGTGTGACCGTTGCCGCGGCCCCGACGGGGCCGCGGCAAGGCCGCGCAATTTGTCTGCGCGCCTTAGGCGGCGCGTTCCCACACGCCGGACGAACCCGGCAGCCAGCGGAAGCCCTGGTTGTCGAGCCAAGTGCGCATGTCGTTCGGCGACAGCGAAGTCAGAGGCACTTGCGTCGCGACATCGATGGCTTTCACTTCGAGGCGGCGCGCCAAGGTGAGCGGCTCCTCGTAGGTCTTGAACTGCAACACGATTGCCTGGGCCATGGTATCGCACTCCGTCCAACGCTATTGAAATGGTGCAACGAGCGATGCAACGGCAATGCCAGCGAAGCAAATATCTGATTTTCCAACCAGCGCATCGTAAACGTAGTGAATTCTTTGTAACCAAGGCTTGACATTCCTTGGTTAATTGTCGGCGCCTTTTACTTAACGGCGTATCGGGTAAAACCCTGATTTATTCGTCTTTTCCGACCTGAGGTCCGAAGCGCAGATAGAGCACCGCGCGCTCGGAATAGGCGAGATCGCCGAGCCGCGGACGCTCCGGTCCCTTGAAGAATTTCGGCGTCGCTTCCGCGTAGCGGCCGAGCAATCCGGCGACAGGACCGTTGGCGTCGAGCGAGACGCAGGCGAAGCCGCGGCGCGCGAGGAAGCGGCCGAGCGGCCCGGCAACGGCGACGAAATCGGCGATGTCGCGGCAATAGACGAGATAGGCGATGCGCAGGAAGCGATTTTTCTTCACCGGCTCGAAGACGAAGGGCAGGCGCCGGCCGTCGTGTGCGACGACGAGGCTGAGACAGTCGTAGCGTGCATGTTTGAGCAGCAGCGCGATCTCGTCGGCCGGCAGGTCGTCGCCGGGCATGAGAATGCCCGGCCGGGCGACGGTGATGCGGACCTTGGGCGCATGCAGCTTCAGTGCCGGCAGCGCAGTGAAACGGCCTTCGCAATAGCGCGTATAGCCTTGCGCGGTCAGCATGTCGATGGTGTGCGGCAGCGGCGAGATATTGTAGTAGGTGGCTTCCTTGTGCTTCAGCGCCTGCGACACCAGGAGCGTCGCATAGGCGCGGAACGCCGGCCAGACGTACCAGCAGGAAACGTGGCAGCGGAGGCGCGGCCGGCCGTCGATCGTCACCGTCGAGGCGATGAGCAGCAGCATCCCGGCCACCGCGCCGTTGATCTCCAGCAGATAACCGTATTTCGGAAATCCGGGCGGTGTCGCATGTTCGCCCAGGCGCTGCAACGCGCCGTCCCAGAATTCGCGCGTACCGCCGAACCCGCTCTTGGCGAAGAGATTGAGAATGGCCTCGCGATCGTCGTCGCGGATCGCCCGGCAACGGACGCGGAGCGGCGCGGACGGCGGCTCGCTCATGGCCCGCCGATCAACCGCCGGCCCAGCCGTCGCAGCCGGCGCAGCGGCACGGCGACGGCATGGCCGCCCATATGCCAAAGAGAGGCGAGCGCGCCTTTGCTGGTCCAGGGATTGGTGACGATGAGGCCGGCCCGCTCGCGCCGGCCGCCGAGCCATTTCGATTTGAAGGCTTCCTCGCCGGCGCCGAAGTCGAGCTCGGCCACCCGGTCCTCGTGCAGCAGGTGGCGGATCATCGCCAAGGTCAGCACGTTGCCGACCGAGAGCGCGGCGAACTTGCGCGCATAGTGCATGCGCCAGAGCGTGGCGCGTCCAGCGCTGACGAACCAGACCTGGGTCGCCGCCGGCTCGCCGTCGATGTAATAGAGGCCGAGGCGAAGCGTGCCGGCGGCGGCGGCCACGTCGAACAGTTCGGCGACGCAGTCGGGATAGGCCTCCTGCGCCTTCCAGCTCAAGAGGTCGACGATGGCATAGTCGACCAGTGCCGCCTTGAGCGAGGCGCCGCCCTGGCAGAGGGCGAAGCGGCCGCGCCCGGAACGTTCCAGCCGGCGCCGATGGCGGCCGATGAAATAGCGCGTCCGCGGCGAGCGCCGCGCCAGATAGTCCTCGACGGTCAGGCCGGCGACGTCTTCATAGGCATTGTCGAAGTTGCGGAAGGACCGCACCAGCAGCCCGTGCCGGCGGAAGGCGGCGGCCAGCGCGGCGAATTCCGCCGAGCGGCGGTCGAGACAATCGAAGCGCAGCACATCGAAGGCCGGCGCGGCGCGGACGATCGCCGCGACGATGGCACGCAGCCCGGCCATGCCGCCTTCGCCAGCCAGGAGCGGCGCATAGATCAGTGCATAGAGGCCGTGCGAGGGGCCGAGCAGCATGTGCGCCTTGAGGCGGCCGGCCGCTTTCCGCTCGCGCACCGCCAGAGCGGCCACCGGAACCCCGCCGCGTTCGGCGACATAGAGACGCGGCTCGTCGCCGCGCGGACCGGCGGTGCGGAGGATCGTGCGGAACCACGGCAGGCTGAAGCAGAAGTTACCGGCGCCGGCGGCGGCGAAGAAATCAAGCACCGGCGCCGGCAGATTGTCGAGGGAGGTATGGATCTGCACGCGGATGGGAGCGGACGGCGCAACCGACTTGGCGCCGGCCGAAGGCTGGGCGGCCGCAGCGGACTGCCCGTCCGTCTCTCGCGCCCGCTCCGCCATCGCCGTTCCGCTCATTTCAGCATGAGACGGCCACAGCTATAGCAGAAGAAGCCCTGCCACGGCCAGCCGGCCTATGCCGTGCTGCCGGCATCGACG
>DATKQA010000217.1:0-4104 GCA_035523835.1 Candidatus Sulfotelmatobacter sp. | reverse complement strand
TATCCCGGCGCATTTCCGGACAATGCCGGGCCGCGCTTGACCGAAATCGGCCGCCAGGTCTTCGGCGAGGCGCTGTCGCGGCCCGGCGTGAAGGCCTTCTGGTGGCCGCGCTTCCTCGATGTGGTCGCCTGGTTCGTCGCCGAGGAGAACGCGCGCCGCAACGCCGGCTGGCGCACCCTGGCGACGGAAGGCGTCGGCGCCATGACGATCGCCGCCCCGGCGGGCGCGTTTCGCCTCACCGCCAAGGCCGACCGCATCGACTGCGACGCGTCGGGCCGCCTCGTCATTCTCGACTACAAGACCGGCGTACCGCCGAGCGAGCCGCAGGTGGCGAGTGGCCTGGCGCCGCAATTGCCGCTGGAGGCGGCGATCGCCCTTGCCGGCGGCTTCGACCACGTGCCGACGGCCGAGATCGCCGAACTCGCCTTCCTCAGGCTGCGCGGCGGCGCCGAGCCGGGCGAGCGCGTCGCCTTGGTGAAACAGCCGCCGGCGGAGCTGGCGGCGCGCGCCCTCGCCGGTCTGGCCCGGCTGGTGGCGATGTTCGACCGGCCGGCCACGCCCTATCGTTCGCGGCCGCGGCCGCAATTCGTCGGTCGTTTCAGCGACTATGATCACCTGGCGCGAGTCAAGGAATGGGCGACCGGCGAGGCGGGCGAGACATGAGCGCGGCTTTCGCCGAGAGCCGCCGGCGTCAGCAGAGCGCCGCCGATCCGACGCGCTCGGTCTGGGTATCGGCCAACGCCGGCGCCGGCAAGACCCACGTGCTGGTTGATCGTGCGCTGCGCCTGATGCTGGCCGGCACGCGGCCGGAGGCGATCCTCTGCCTCACCTTCACCAAAGCCGCCGCAGCGGAGATGGCCAATCGCCTGCATCGCGTGTTGAGCGAATGGGCGACGGCGGACGACGTGGCCCTCGGTGAAAAATTGCGCGATCTCACCGGTCGGCCGGCGGCGAAGTCGGCGCTGGCGCCGGCGCGCCGGCTGTTCGCCGAGACCCTCGATGCGCCCGGCGGCCTTCGCATCCAGACCATTCATGCCTTCTGCCAATCGCTGCTCGGCCGCTTCCCGCTGGAGGCCGGGGTGCCGCCGCATTTCCAGGTGATGGACGAGCGCTCGGCACGCGAACTGGCCGAGGCGGCGCGCGGCGATCTGCTGATCGAGGCGGCACGTGCCGACGGCGGCGACCTTGCCGTGGCGCTGGATCGCATCGTGCCGCTGGTCGACGAGGCCGCCTTCGCCGAGCTGATGCAGACCCTGGTCGGCCAGCGCGGGCGCTTGCGCGTGATCCTGCGCCATCATGGCGACGACGTGGCGCGGGTGATCGAGGCGACGCGCGCCGCGCTCGGCCTCGGGCCTGACGAGACGGTCCCGCAGCTCCTGGCGCAGGCCGGCGAGGATGCGAATTTCGCTGCTGCCGACCTGGCGCGCGCCGCCGCCGCGCTCGACGGCGGCGGCAAGAGCGATCGCGAGCGTGCCGCCGTGATCCGCGCCTGGCTCGCCGACCGGCCGATGCGCGCGGCCAATTTCGAATCGCCCTACATGAGCGCCTATCTCACCCAGAAGCTCGAGCCGCGTGCCACGCTCATCACCCAGGCCGGGCGCAAGGCCGACGAAGGCGCGGCCGCTATTCTGCTGGCCGAGCAAAGTCGCCTGCTCGCTGTGCTGCAAAAGCTGCGTGCCGCGCGCATCGCCGGGGCCACGGCGGCGCTCTGGCACATCGGCGCGGCATTGATTCTGCGCTACGAGGCGGCCAAGGCGCGAGCGGCGCTGCTCGACTACGACGACCTGATCCTGCGCACTCGCGACCTCCTGCAGAAGGAGGGCACTGCGCCCTGGGTGCTTTACAAGCTCGATGGCGGCATCGATCACATCCTGGTCGACGAGGCGCAGGATTCCTCGCCCGAGCAATGGTCCGTCATCGCCAAGCTGGCCGAGGAATTCTTCTCCGGCGCCGGCGCACGCGAAGCCGATCGCACCATCTTCGCCGTCGGCGACGAGAAACAGTCGATCTACAGCTTCCAGGGCGCCGATCCCGCCGCCTTCGCCGCCATGCGCCGGCATTTCGCCGGCCGCGTCACTGCCGCGGCGACGTTCCAGACGATCGAGCTGGCGCTGTCATTTCGCTCGACCGCACCGGTGCTGGCGGCGGTCGATGCGGTGTTCGGCCGGGCCGAGGCGGCTGCCGGCGTCAGCGGCGCGGCGCGCGTGCAGCATGTGCTGCATCGCGTCGGCGCGGCCGGATTGGTCGAGCTCTGGCCAACCGAGAAGCCGGCTCCGGCGGCGGACCCCGATCCCTGGGACGCGCCGCTCGACCAGGTGGCGGAAGACAGCCCGATGGCGCGGCTCGCCCGGCGCATCGCCGACACCATCGCCGCATGGCTGCGCGATGGCGAGCGCTTGCCGTCGGCCGGTCGGCCGATTCGTCCTGGCGACGTGCTCGTCCTGGTGCGCCGGCGCAACGCCTTCGTCGAACAGATGGTGCGCGAGCTGAAGAAGCGCGGCATCCCGGTGGCGGGTGCCGACCGCATGGTGCTGACCGAGCAGCTCGCGGTGATGGACCTGATCGCGCTCGGCCGCTTCGTGCTCCTGCCGGATGACGAACTCAATCTGGCGACGGTGTTGAAGGGACCCTTGTTCGGTTTCGACGATACGCTGCTCTACGAGCTGGCCTATGGCCGCGACGGCGGGCTCTGGACCGTGCTGCAGCGCCGGCGCGCGGAGCGGGCGGAATTCGCCGCCGCCTGCGACGAACTCGTGGCACTGCGCGCCCGCGCCGACTATACGCCGCCGTACGAATTCTATGCCGAGCTGCTCGGCGAGCGCGGCGGACGGAGGCGGCTGCTGGCGCGGCTCGGGCGCGAGGCCGACGATCCCGTCGACGAATTCCTCAATCTCGCCCTGACCTATCAGCGCGCCCACGCGCCGTCGCTGGAAGGTTTCCTGCATTGGTTGCAGGCGGGCGAAACCGAGGTGAAGCGCGACATGGAGCAGGGCCGCGATGAAGTGCGGGTGATGACGGTGCACGGCGCCAAGGGCCTGGAAGCCAACATCGTCTTCCTGCCGGATACCTGCACGGTGCCCGACGGCCGGCTCGACAGCCGCCTGCTATGGCAGCCGGACGGCGATCCGCCGCTGTTCTTCTGGCCGGTCAGGACGGCGAACGACGATGCCACCGTCGCGTCGGCGCGCCGCCACGCGCGTGTCCGGCGATTGGAGGAATATCGCCGCCTGCTCTATGTCGCCATGACGCGGGCACGCGACCGGCTCTATGTCTGCGGCTTCGAGGGCAAGACGGCCAGGCCGGTCGATTGCTGGTACGAGCTGGTGCGGGTCGCGCTGGAGCCGCTGGCCGAAAAGATACCGCGGGACGAAGAGAGCTGCTTGCTGCGGCTGCAGTCGCCGCAGACGGCGCCGCCGCAACAGGATGCTGCCGCGCCGGTCGATGATGCCGCGGTCTTCGCGCTGCCGGGCTGGGCGCGCCGCGCCATGCCGACGGAGCCATCGCCGCCGCAGCCGCTCGTACCTTCGCGGCCCGAGGCAGAGGAACCGGCGGTGCGCAGTCCGCTCGGCACCGACGACGGCCGGCGCTTTCGTCGCGGCCGGCTCATTCATCGCCTGCTGCAGAGCTTGCCGGATTTGCCGGCGGGCGAGCGGGCTGCCGCGGCGGCGCGCTTTCTCGCGCGCGACGATCACGCTCTCGACGATGCGGCGCAAAAGGCGATTGCCGCCGAGGTGCTGCGGCTGATCGAGCATCCCGCGCTCGCGCCGCTGTTCGGTCCCGGCTCCCGCGCCGAAGTGCCGATCGCCGGGCTGGTCGGCAACCATGCTGTTTCCGGCCAGATCGACCGTCTGGTGGTGTGCGCCGACAAGGTGCTGCTGGTCGATTTCAAGAGCCACCGCCCGGCCCCGGACCGGCTCGCCGATGTCCCGTCTATCTATTTGAAGCAAATGGCTTATTATAGAAGTGCCCTGGCCGGGATCTACCCCGGCCACGTCATCGAGTCCTTCATTATTTGGACGGAAGAGCCACGTATAATGCAACTGAAAGTAGACGATCTGACAGCGCTGGTGCCTTGACGTCTTGTCTCCCGGCTTCGTACATTCA
>DATKQA010000216.1:0-2786 GCA_035523835.1 Candidatus Sulfotelmatobacter sp. | reverse complement strand
TGGACGCGCATCACGCCCGGCCGAGCACGAGGCTGCAATTGACGCCGCCGAAGCCGAAGGAATTGCTCATCACGCGGTCGACCGCGGCGGCGCGGCCTTCGATGAGATAGCCGCTCTTCAAGGCGGGATCGCGCTGGCGCGTGTGCGGGCTGCCCGGCAGCAAACCGTGCAAGATGCCGAGCGCCGAGAATATCGCCTCGACGATGCCGGAGGCGCCGAGCGTATGGCCCGTGGCGCCCTTGGTGGAACTGCACGGCGTCCCGGGGCCGAACAGGTCGGCGACGGCATGATCCTCCGCCGCGTCGCCGACCGGCGTCGCCGTGCCGTGCAGGTTGATATAGTCGATGGCGTCGGGCCGCAGGCCGGCGGCGGCCAGGGCCCGCTCCATGGCCAGCCGAGCGCCGAGCCCTTCCGGGTGCGGCGAGGACATGTGATAGGCATCGCTGCTCTCGCCGACCCCGAGCAACAGCACCTTGTCGCCGTCGTGCGCTGCGGCGGGATTTTCCAAGAGGGCGAAGCCGGCCGCTTCGCCGATCGAGATGCCCTGGCGGTCGGCGGCGAAGGGCCGGCAGGGTTCCTCCGCCATCACGTTGAGCGAGCGGAAGCCGTAGAGCGTCGTGGCGCAGAGCGTGTCGGCGCCGCCGACAATGGCCGCGTCGCAGATGCCGGCGGCGACCATGCGGGCGGCATTGGCGAAGACCTTCGCCGTGGTGGCGCAGGCGGTGGAAAGCACAAAGGTCGGCCCGGCAAGCTGCAGATATTCGCGCACGAAGGCGCCGACGGAATAGGTATCGTGCGTCTTGGCGTAGTTGAATTGCGCCGGCAGCGCGCCGCTCGCGCCGTCGCGCCGACGGTAGGCCTGCTCGGTCTCCAGAATGCCCGAGGTGCTGGTGCCGAGGAAAATGCCGACGCGCGCCGCGCCATAGCGTTCGCGCGCCGCCGCCACCGCGGCGCGGAAGCCGTCCTGTTCCAGCGCCATCGCCGCCAGGCGGTTGTTGCGGCAATCGAAGCCGGCCATCTCGCCGGTCAGGTTGAAAGTGTCGAGCTCGGGCACGGCGCCGACATAGGTCGGCAAGGGCGCCGGCGCGAAGGTGCAAGGCGCGAGGCCGCTGCGGCCTTCGCGCAAGGCCGCGATGGTCGCGGCCTGACCGGCGCCCAGGCTGGTCACCAGGGAAAAGCGGCTGAGGGCGAGCGGCTGCATGGCGGTCAAGGCAGTCGCGCCGCCACGGGCACGGGTGCATCGCGGAGCGCCGCCAGGGCGCCCTTCACCCCGCTGCCTTCGCGGTCGATATAGCCGTAGTAGCGGTCATAGAATTGCGTCAGCGCGGCGCGCTTCGCCGCTGTCGCCGCGTCGTGGCGGGCGAGGAAGTCGGCCAGCGGTTGGCGCGCGCGCTCGATCTCGCGATAGACATCGGCGAAGTGCTGCAGATTGGCCCGCAGATCGGTATAGCGCGGCTCGGCGAAAATCCGCTCGAAGTGCGGCTGGTAGGTGCCGAAAATCGGCTCGTCGTAGAAGATCAGGCTGAGATTCGTGTCATAGACCGCGTTGTCCTGCACCACCAGTTCCGCCTCGGCGAGGCTGCCCGGGCGGGTCGGCAGCGTGTCCCACTGCAGCAGCGCCGCGCGGGCCGCGTCGTCGTCGAGGACGGCGTCGATATCCTGGATCGGCATGTCGTTGGTGCGCCGCATCAGGTTGACGAACTCGTTCTTCGGCACCGGGAAATCGAACAAGGCGAACAGGAAGAATTGCTCGGTCGCCCACTGCGGCCACACGCCGGCGATGGCGAGCGCGTTATGGGCGAGATGCGAGCAGTTGTTGCGGAAGATGTCCCAGTCGAACGCCTGTTTGCCGTCCTTGTAGACGGCGTTGACGTCATTCAGATAGGCGACGATGCGGGCCATCGCCGCGCGCGCCATCGGCACGCGGGCGCAATAGCGGTCGCGGCCGAAGTTGATGGCATAGTCGGTCGGTATCGAAACGGCATATTCGTAATCCTCGCGCGACATTGCGGCCGGCTTGTCGTCGAACACCTGCGGATGGAATTGCACGCCGTCGAAGATTTTCATGGCCTTGGCCCGCGCCAGCGTCTGCGCGTAGGACTCGCGGGTCAACGCTTCGCCGGGCTTCAGGGTTCCGTGATAGAAGAAATCACGACCCGGCGTCGCCACCCAGTTCGCGTTCAGATAATGGGCATTGACGCTCAGGCCGACGCCGCGCTGGTCGGCCGGCGTATCTGCGCCGCACAGGCGCACGGTCGGGTAGTGCGCATGCTCGTCGCGGCAGACGCCGTTCAGGTACAGCACGGCATGGCCGCCGACGCCGCTGCTGAGCTCGAAGTCGAAGCCGGGCTTCTTCTTGAATTCCGAGACGGCGCAGAGTTCGGCGTAATAGGGATAGAGCGCCGCATAGGCGGCTTCGCCGGATGCCGTCGGGGCGGTGTCGGTATGCATGGTGGCACAAGCCGCAAGCGCGGCGCACAGGCCGGCGGCCAGCGCGACCAGCCCGGCCCGCATCGCGTTCACGAACTTCCTCGCCACGCCTGACAGAATAGGCCCTCCCGCTTCCGCCGGTCCAGCGCGGGCGATGCCGGGCGGCCTCACGCCGGCCCCGCCTTTGCCGGCGCGAAGGGATCGGTCGCCAGAATTTGCCGCCACTGGCGGGTCCAGGCCGGCCAGTCATGCCCGCCGTCGCTGACATGCACCCGCTCCGCCGGCAGCGCCGCGGCGAGCATGGCGTGGCCGGCGGCGAAACGGTCGTCGCGGCCATAGCCGAGATGCAGGACCGG
>DATKQA010000215.1:0-4450 GCA_035523835.1 Candidatus Sulfotelmatobacter sp. | reverse complement strand
CTTGGCGGTGCCGAGACGCCCGGTCGGATTGGCCGCCAGCGTCGACTGGAACAGGTCGGGCATATCGGTCTCGATCTGGTTCCAGATGCCGCCCTCGATATAGGTATTGCCGGGCGAAACCGCGTTGGCGCGGATGCCTTTGCCGCAAAGCTGCTGGCTCAGCCCTTTCGCATAATGGATCAGCGCCGCCTTGGTGGCGCCATAGGAGCCGGCGGCGAAGTCCACTTCGAAACCGGAGACGCTGGAGACGACGATGACCGAGGCCGCCTTCGACTTTTCCAGATAGGGCACGGCGGCATTGACGGCACTGACCGTATGCATCATATCGACGCGGAAGGACTTGTCCCAGGATTCGGCGGTATCGCCGACCGCCAGAGCGCTGACATTGCATATCACGATGTCGAGGCCGCCGAAGGTCTTTGCGACATCGTCGATCCAGGATTTGAGCGCATCGCTGTCGGCCACGTCCAAGGCTCTGCCGACCGCCTTGACGCCCTTCGCCACCGTCGCCTTGACCGTCGCTTCGACGCCGGCCGCGTCGCGGGCGCATATGGCCACGTTGCAACCCTCGTCGGCCAGCATATCGACGACCGCCCGGCCAATGCCCTTGCTGCCGCCGGTGACGACGGCCCGCATCCCCTTCAGGCCCAGATCCATGATTCCTGCCCCGTCTTTTGCCTATCGCGACATCTGCTTCAGGCACTGGTTTTAGGCAACGGCTCGCCTGCCCGCCGAAAGCGGCGGCAGGTGTCAGGGACGAACCTTTTGCCAGTCTCCCGCCTGCTCGAAGGCATGCGCGGCCCGATAAATCGTGGCCTCCGCCTCCTTGGCGCCGACCAGCATCAAGCCTGCCGGAAGGCCGCCGCTCATCCCGCAAGGTATCGACATCGCCGGATGGCCGGTGACGTCAAAGGGGCAGGTATTGCCGAGCATCTCGAAGGCACGCGCGCAAATCTCCGACAGCGGTGCATTCGAGCCGGGCAGCTTGGTCGCCTTCATCGGCAAGGTCGGCATCAGCAGCAGATCGTACCGGTCCAAGGCGTCGTCATAAGCGGCGACGAGGCGGCGCGCCTGATTTTGCGCCTTCGCATAGTGATAGCCGCGATACTTTTGCAGGATGTAGTGACCCATCATCATGGTCACCTTGAGCGTGTCCGACAGTTCGTCGGCACGGTTGCGCCAATTGTCATGCGCCTTGTGCAGGCTGGTGACATAGAGGCCCTTCCAATTGAAGCCGAAGCCGTTGCCATGCATCATCTGCACCGTCGCGCCCTCATGGGCGATGGCGGACCAGATCACCGGCCCGGCCAGGTGCATCGGGATGGAGACCTCCTCGACCTCGGCGCCAAGCTTCTTCAGCTTCTCAGCGCCCTTTTTGACCAGCGTGTCGACATCGGCCTCGCCGCCGACCTGGCCGAAGCCCTCCTTTAGCACGCCGATCTTCAGGTCCTTGACCTCGCCGGTCAGCGCCTTTGTATAAGCCTGCGTCTTCATCCCCGTCTGCCGCGGGTCGAGACCGTCCGGGCCGGCGAGCACCTCGAGAAACAGGGCATTGTCGCTGACATTGGCCGTAATCGGCCCGGTGTGATCGAGCGTCGCCTCGATCGGCATGACGCCGGTATAGGGCACCAAGCCGTGGGTCGGCTTCATGCCATAGGCGCCGCAATAGGATGCCGGGATGCGAATGGAGCCGCCCTGGTCGCCGCCGATCGCCATATCGGCTTCGCCGGCGACGACCAGCGCTGCGCTGCCGGACGACGAGCCGCCCGCCGAATAGCCGGCCTTGCGCGGATTGACCACGGCGCCGAGCGCGCTGGTGTGGCTGCCGCCGGAAAAACAGAAATACTCGCAATGCGCCTTGCCGAGAATCGTGCCGCCGGCGTCAAGGATGCGGGTGACGATGGTGGCGTCGATGTCGGGGACATAGCCCTGAAGGGTCGAAGCGCCGTTCATCATCGGCACGCCGGCGAGGCAGACATTGTCCTTCAGCACGACGGTCTTGCCCTTGAGTTTGCCGCCGGCGGCGCCCTTCACCGTCGACTTGTAGTACCAGGCGTTGAACTTGTTTTCCTCGCCCTGCGGCTGATAGCCCGGGGTGCGCGGATATTTCACCTCCGGCCACTCGTCCGGCATGAGCTCAAGCGCGTTGTAGGCGGCGACCGCGCCTTCCATCTGCGCATTGAAGGAGTCGATCTCGCTCGGCGACATGTTCAGGCCGAGCTGCTTGCAGACGGCGGCCATCTCCTGTTGGGTCGGCTTTTCCACGGCCATGATGCGCGCTCCTTCGGATCCTTCGCCTGTCGGCGGTCGGGCGCGGACAAATTCCGCCACCGCATCCATTTAAGCCGTCATTCCTTCACTTTTCAATCAATTATCCGCGACCCGGCCTCAGCTCTTGGCGAAGATCTCCGTGCCGGTGATCAGGGTGACCGCCCCGTCGAGCAACGGCTGCGCGATACCGAAAAAGCGCGCGGCGGCAGCCGAGTTGTTGTGCCGATCCATCGCCGCCTGGTCCAAAAACCGTTCGTAGGTGGTGAAGACGCAGGCATCCCCGGCATCCTGCGCCACGCAGTAGCCGACGGTTTCCGGCTCGTTTTGGCGCACATGCTCGGCGATCTCGAGCAGCGCCCGCCGCAAGGCCGCTTGATGGCCCTGCTTGGCGCGGATCACGGCGGTAATGGTCAGCATTGCGCCCTCCTTCGATGCTTCCGTCGAACCCTAAAGGCCGAGATATTCCCGCACGATGCCGGGATCCCCGAGCTGCTCTGGCGCCAGGCTGGCGATGATGCGCCCGCGCTGGATGATCAGGACACGCTCCGCCAGGGCGGCGATGAAATGCAGATCCTGCTCCACCAGCAGAACGGTCAGATCCAGCTCCTTGGCCAGGACGCGCAGGGTTGCCGCGATCTCGTGGACGATGGACGGCTGGATGCCCTCGGTCGGCTCGTCCAGCAGGATGACGCGGGGCTGCCCGGCAAGACAGCGCGCGAGCGCGAGCAACTGCTGCTCGCCGCCCGACAGTGCCTGCCCGGGCCGGTCGAGCAACCGTTCGAGGGCCGGAAAATAGCCCAACAGCGTCGGGATCAACGAGGCGCCGCCGCGCATGACTTCGCCGAACGCCAGATTCTCGCGCACGCTCAATTGCGGAAAGATCTGCCGGCCCTGGGGCACATAGCCGATGCCAAGCCGTGCGCGCTGCGCCATGCTCTTCGCGGTCACGTCCTGTCCGTCGAAGCGAATGCTGCCGCCGTTGACCGGAAGCTCGCCGATCAAGGTCTTGAGCAGGGTGGTCTTGCCCATGCCGTTATGGCCAAGCACGCCGAAGATGGCGCCCCGCGGCAGGGAAAAGGATACGCCGTTCAAAATCTGAATGCGGCCGTAGCCGGCGTGGAGATCGGCAACCTCAAGCATCCGCGGCGGTCCCCAGGTAGACATCGCGCACGCGCTGGTTCTGCTGCACGTTCGCCATGGTGTCTTCCATCAGGATCTGCCCCTGATGGAAGACGGTCACGACGCTGGCGATGTCGCGGATGAACTGCATGTCGTGCTCGACGACGATCATGGTCGTCGTCTTGTTGATTTCGCGGATCAGCGCCGCCGTACGATGCACCTCCTCCACGCTCATGCCCGCCGTCGGCTCATCGAGCAGGATCATGCTCGGCTGCAGCGCCATGACCATGCCGAATTCGACCCATTGCCGCTGGCCATGGGCAAGGGTCCCGACCAATTGATCGGCCACCGCGTCCAGGCTCAAACGCTGGAGCAACTCGTCCACCAGCGTCTCGGCCGGTTTCGGCCCGTGCCTAACGATAGCCGAAAGCCAGAGCCCCTCACGCACGCTGAGGCCGTCAAAGACGCTCGGCACCTGGTTCTTGATGCCGACGCCCAGCCGGCTGATTTCATGCGGCTCGGCGCGGGTGACGTCGCGGCCGTTGAACAGGATCTGCCCGCCGGTCGGCCGGAGCTGCGCCGTCAGCATCTTGAAGAAGGTGCTCTTGCCGGCGCCGTTCGGGCCGATCAGGCAGCGAAGCTCGCCGCGCCGCAGCCGAAAGTTCACTCCGGCCACCGCCCGCACGCCGCCGAAATGCCGTTCCAGATCGCGGGTCTCCAGGATGACGTCGCCGCTCATCGCCAGCTCCAGGCGGCGCGCCAAAGCTGCCCGCTCCAATGCGCGAGGGTCGGCACCAGCCCCTGACGGAACAAGACGACGGCCAGCATCAGGATGGCGCCGAGCACCACCGTCACCTGGCCGACCGCCGCCGTGCCCAGCGCGGCGGTCAAGTACTGCACCAGGGCGCAACCGACGATCGGCCCGAGCAGGGTGTTGCGTCCACCGACGATGACCCAGATCAGAATCTGTGCGCTTTGCCCCAGCGAGAACATTTCCGGCGAAACGAAGTTGCCCCAGACACCGTAGAGCGCGCCGGACAAGCCGGCGATGGCGCCGGCC
>DATKQA010000214.1:0-3023 GCA_035523835.1 Candidatus Sulfotelmatobacter sp. | reverse complement strand
CTGACCGATCAGCTCGGGCGCGGAGAATGACCATGGCAATCGATCTCAACGGACAGCGGATTCTAGTAATAGGCGCCAGCGGCGGCATCGGCAGGGCGACGGCGGATGCTTTCAAGGGCGCTGGTGCCTATGTCGTGGCGGCCGGCCGCGATGCGGCGAAGTCCGCCGGCCTCGGCAGTGAGGCCGTTGTGCTCGATTTCCTTGACGAGCATGCGGTGGAGACTTTCTTCGAGAAGACGGCTCCGTTCGATCATGTCGTCGTCGCGGCGGCCAGGACCAAGTCCGGCCCGGTCGGCGGATTGCCGCTGGACGTGGCCAAAGCCTCCATGGAAAGCAAGTTCTGGGGCGCCTATCGGATCGCCCGCAGCGCGAAGATCAACGAAGGCGGCTCGCTCACGTTCGTGTCCGGCTTCCTGTCGCACCGTCCGAGTGGAGGCGCAGTGCTGCAAGGTGCGATCAATGCGGCGCTAGAAGCTCTAGCCCGAGGCCTCGCGCTGGAAAAGGCGCCGGTGCGGGTCAACACCGTCTCGCCCGGCCTGATCGATACGCCGATCTGGGCCGGCATGGCGGCAGCCGACCGCGAAGCCATGTTCGAGCGCACCGCCGCCAGGCTTCCTGCGCGGCGTGTCGGCCAGCCGGAAGACGTCGCCGCGGCAATCCTTTTCGTCGCCACCAATCGCTTCGCCACCGGCTCGACCGTCACGGTGGATGGCGGCGGCACCATCGCCTGAGGCGTCGAGCCCCATTCCATCATCGAGAGGAAGAATTCATGACTGAGAAGGTGGCGCTCGTCGCCGGTGCCAACGGCATCATCGGCAAGGCGCTGATGGAAGAGATCGCCCGCACGCCGGGCTGGCGTGGCGTCGCGCTCTCCCGCCGCCCGAATGGAACGGGCGTGTGCATCGTCTGCGACCTAACCGACGCTGAGGGCACGCGGACAGCGCTCGCCGGAGCGCGCGCCGCCACCCACGTCTTCTTCGCCGCCTATGCGCCGGGCGGCGGCCTTGCCGGCGAGGACCGGGTCAACGGCGCCATGCTGCGCCATCTGCTCGACGGGCTGATGGCGGTCGGCGCGCCGGTCGAGCGCGTGGTGCTGTACCAGGGCGCCAAGATCTACGGTGTGCATCTGGGGCCGGTGCCGGCACCATTCTACGAGGACGAGAACCCGCGCCACCTCGGCCCCAACTTCTACCACACGCAGGAAGACGAGCTGATGCGTCGCGCCTCCGCCGGCGGTCCCGCCTGGTCGATCCTGCGGCCCGACGTGGTGGTCGGCGATGCGGCCGGCAATGCGATGAACATCGCGACCGTGATCGGCGGCTTCGCGGCACTGTCGAAGGCGACTGGAGCGGCATTCCGCTTTCCTGGATCGGTCAAGACCTACGAGAGGGTATTCGCGGAGGTCACGGACTCCCATGCGCTGGCACGCGCGAGCCTCTGGGCCGCAACGGCCGATGCCGCGCGCAACCAGGCCTTCAACTATGTCCACGAGCCCTTCCGCTGGCGGCGGGTGTGGGAGAAGATCGGCGCCGAGCTGGGCCTGGAAGTCGGGCCGCCCATGCCACTCAAGCTGGCCGAGCACATGCCGGCGCTGGGGCCCGTCTGGGACCGGCTGGCGGCGGAACAGAGCCTATCGGCCGATCCCTACGAGAAGGCAGTGGGCTGGGGGTTCGGCGATTTCGTCTTCGGCGCCGAATTCGACGTCGTGGCCGATATGACCAAGATCCGCCTTGCCGGCTTCACCGAGACGGTGGACAGTGCAAAAGCGCTTATCGCTGCGATCCGGCGGCAGCACGCGAACCGCGTCATTCCGGTCTGACGTGCTCAGCCCGCCTCGCGATCGAGACTGACTTACAGATCGGCAGAACAGGCGCCGCGCAGCGATCGGAGCTGCCGGCACCCTCTCTGCGCTCAGACCGTGCGCAAAGTCGCAAGCGCGGTCAGGATGGCATCCGGCTCCAGGCGCTTGCTGTAATCGACTTCGATGGCCGCGAGCGCCACCCGTCCATCGCTGGTGATGACGTAGGTCGCAGGCACCGGCACCTCCCAAGTGTCGTCGCCATTGATGCCCGGCAGCGCCTTGTTGTTCGACCGCAGAGCCTCACGCACCTCCTCAGGAAGCGACCAGATGATGCCAAAGCGGCGTGCGACATGGTTGCCGACGTCGCTTAGGACGCTGAAGGTCAGCTTGTTTGACTCGGCCGTGGTGAGCGAGCCATCGGGCAGTTGCGGCGAGATGGCGACCAGTCGCGCGCCGAGAGCGGTGATGTCCGGAAGGATGCCCTGATAGGCGCGGAGTTGGATGTTGCAGTAGGGGCACCAGCCGCCCCGGTAGAAGGTGACGACGACGGGTCCCTCCCGCAGCAGCTCGCTCAGCGCGACAGGACGGCCCTGCTGATCTGGCAGTGTGAAATCCGGCGCCTGATCACCGAGACCGATCGCCCGGTGGAAGGCGAAGCTGGCGCGCAGCTCCTCAATTTTTGCCTCGTAAAGGGCCGCCCGGCCGGGCGGCGCTGTCCGCACGAACTCCGCTTTGAAGGCTTCGAGCTGCTGCTGCAATATCACGGGAATGTCCCTTCCAGATCCAAACGATGTCACAGCGACGCCTTGCCGATCGACGCGCCGCCATCGACGTGAAGGGTCTGGCCGGTGATGAATGCGGCATCCTCCGACAGCAGGAAGGCGATCGCGGCAGCGATCTCATCTGGCTTGCCAAAACGCTGCATCGGCACCCCTGCGAGATACCGGCGCTCGCCGTCGCTTCCGGGCTGGTTGTTGGCGCGGAAGAGCTCCGTCTCGGTCGGCCCGGGGGCAACCGCGTTGACGGTGATGCCGGTCGGCGCCAGCTCCAAGGCCCAGCTTCGGGTGAAGCTGACCAGTGCGGCCTTGGCGGCCGCATAGGCGGTGCGCTCGACCGCGCCGAGCACGGTCAGGCTGGAGATGTTTACGACACGACCCCACCCCCGCGTCTTCATGCCCGGAAGGGTTGCCTGCACGGCCTTCAGGGCCGGATGCAGGTTGAC
>DATKQA010000213.1:0-17039 GCA_035523835.1 Candidatus Sulfotelmatobacter sp. | reverse complement strand
GCACCGCAGGATCGCCGACGAAGCGCACGCGCCCGGCCTCGAGATCGGCGAGCCCGCCGGTCGGGTCATAGAGCGTGCCGTCGGCGTCGGCATAGAGCGCGTTCATGGTGAAGTCGCGCCGGGCGGCGTCGCCGATCCAATCGTCGGTGAAGGCGACGCGGGCGTGGCGACCGAAGTTTTCCACGTCGCGGCGAAGCGTGGTGATCTCGAAATGCCTGTCGGTGCCGACCGCCGTGACGGTGCCGTGGGCGATGCCGGTCGGCACGGCGCGCAGGCCAGCCCTGGCGAGCAGCGTCAGCACCCGGTCCGGCGGATCGGCGGTGGCGATATCGATGTCGGCGCCGGCACGGCCGAGCACGGCATCGCGCACGCAGCCGCCGACGAAGCGCACGGCGGCGCCCTCGGCGGTCAGCGCCGCCAGCACCGCGCCGGTGTCAGTCGCTCGCATCCAGTCGGGTGGATCGATGCGGCCGGCCGCTTGCATGGATCGCCGCGCTCGCCGTTACGATGGGCGCTGCGGCGCTTCGCCGCGCACCCGATTATAGAGATTGATCAGCATGCCGGCGGTGGCGCCCCAGATGTAATAATCGCCATAGGGCATGGCGTACCAGCTTCGCGGCTGGCCGTTGAACGTGCCCTGGTGGCGCTGGTGGTTCTTCGGTTCGAGCAGGAAGTCGAGCGGCACCTCGAACACCTCGGCCACCTCGTTCGGTTCCGGCCGCAGGGTGAAGCCGGGACGCACCAGCCCGACCACCGGGGTGATGGCATAGCCGGTGCCGGTGACGTAGGTGTCGAGCCGGCCGAGCACGGTGACGTAGCCGCGGTCGAGCCCGATCTCCTCTTCCGTCTCGCGCAGCGCGCCGGCCACCGCGTCGGCGTCGCCCGCGTCGAGCCGGCCGCCGGGGAAGCTGATCTGGCCGGCATGCTTGCTCAAGGTCGAGGTGCGCTTGGTCAGCAGCACGGTCAATCCCCCGGGATGATCGACCAGCGGCACCAGCACGGCCGCCGGCGTATGCGGGCCCGGATGCGGCGCGCTGGTCGGATTGAGATCGTGGTCGCCGCGCTCTCTGCCGGCATCACGGGCCGCCAGGCGGCGAAGAATCAGGTCGCGCATCGGGAAAGTCTAACCGTCAAGCTTGCCGATGGGAAAAAACACGCCGGCGCTCCAGACGCCGAATTGCGTCTCGCCGCCGACCGGCGCCTCGCCGCCGAGCTCGACCAGGTCATAGAAGACCGAGCGCACGATGCGCGCTTCCAGCCGGTCGCGCACCAGCACATAGGGCGAAGGCTCGCCGCTCGCGGCATCTTCGACGACGCGGATCGGGTGTGCCGCGTCGGCCAGAACCGCGTCGTCGACGTTGGTGCGAAAGCTGAGCCGCTGACCCCGTCCGCTGCCTTCGACCAGCATCTCGACGGCGAGGAAAGGCACGTCTTCGACCTCGATGGTCAGTTTCTCGACCGGCGTCACCAGATAGTAGACGTCGTCGGCATCGCGGCGGAGCACGGTGGAGAACAGCCGCACCATGGGCATGCGCCCGATCGGCGAGCCGCGATAGCTCCAGGTGCCGTCGCGTGCGATGCGCATGTCGCTTGGACCGCAATGCGCCGGGTTCCAACTATGCACCGGCGGCAGCTTGCGGTTCCGCAAGGCGGCGATCAGCGCTGCCGGGTCGCTGCTCGATTGCGTCACCATCGTCCTATCGCTTTGGAACGATACGATCTTGCCAGGCATTTACCATGAAATTGCCATCACGGAGTCTTTAGACACTGGCGATGCGACTTCCACTATAATCCAGGCCCATGCAAAACGTCAGCGAGGCCGGCGAGACGCTCGTCGGCGAGATCGAGGCACTCGGCGCCAAGTTCGCCGCCGTGCGCCAGAACATCGGCCGGGTCATCTTCGGCCAGCAGTCGGTCATCGACGAAACGCTGATCGCCTTGCTGGCGGGCGGTCATGCGCTGCTGATCGGCGTGCCGGGCCTGGCCAAGACCCTGCTGGTGGAAACGCTCGGCACCGTGCTCGGCCTCGACGACAAGCGCGTGCAATTCACCCCCGACCTGATGCCGGCCGATATTCTCGGCTCGGAGGTGCTGGAGGAAAGCGAGAGCGGCCGGCGCTCGTTCCGCTTCATTCCGGGACCGGTGTTCTGCCAGCTCCTGATGGCCGACGAGGTCAACCGCGCCAGCCCGCGCACGCAATCGGCACTGTTGCAGGCGATGCAGGAAAAACAGGTGTCGGTGGCCGGCCAGCGCCATCCCCTGCCGGCGCCGTTCCACGTGTTGGCGACGCAGAACCCGCTGGAGCAGGAAGGCACCTATCCGCTGCCGGAAGCCCAGCTCGACCGCTTTCTCATGCAGATCGACGTCGGCTATCCCGACCTGGAGGCCGAGCGCCGCATGCTGCTCGCCACCACCGGGTCGGAGGAAACCGCCGTCAGCGCCGTCCTCGGCGCGGCCGAGCTGCAGGCGGCGCAGCGCCTGATCCGGCGCGTGCCGGTCGGCGAGAAGGTCGTCGAGGCCATCCTGGCGCTGGTGCGCGCCGGCCGGCCCGAGGCCGGCGCCAGCGATGCCATCGGCAAGCACATCGCCTGGGGCCCGGGGCCGCGCGCCAGCCAGGCGCTGATGCTGGCCGTCAGAGCCAGGGCGCTGCTCGACGGCCGCCTGGCGCCTTCGCTCGACGACGTGGTCGCACTGGCCGGGCCGGTGCTGCGCCATCGCATGGCGCTCAATTTCGCCGCCCGCGCCGACGGCATCACCATCGAGCAGGTGATCGCCCGCCTGGTCGAGCCTTTGCGCTGACCGGCGCATGCCCGGGTCCGGCGCCACCGATCCCGGGATGCGGCAAAGGGCCGAACAGCTTGCCGCACCCTTGCCGCCGCTCCTGGTGGCGGCCGAACGCGTCGCCGCAACGGTGGCGCAGGGCGTGCATGGCCGGCGCCGCGTCGGCAGCGGCGAAACCTTCTGGCAGTTCCGCCGCTACCAGTCGGGCGATGCCGCCAGCGCCGTCGACTGGCGGCAATCGGCCAAACGGCAGAGCCTGTTCATCCGCCAGAACGAATGGGCGGCGGCGGAAAGCGTCTGGCTGTGGCGCGACGCCTCGCCCTCCATGCACTACCGCTCGCCGCTGGCCGCGACGGAAAAGGCCGAGCGCGCCAGCCTTATTCTCCTGGCGCTGGCAGCGCTCCTGGTGCGCGGCGGCGAGCGCGTCGCACTGCTCGGCGAGGGCAATGCCCCCACCACCGGCCGTGCCGCGCTCGACCGGCTGGCGGCGGTCCTGCTGCTGGCCGGCGAGCCTGCGGCCGAGCCGAGCCTGCCGCCGGTCGTCGGCCTGCCACGCTTCGCCCAGGTGGTGCTGATCGGCGATTTTCTCTCGCCCATGGGCGAGATCGCCGAACTCGTCCGCAATTACGCCGCTGCCGGGGTGAAAGGCCATCTGCTGCAGGTGCTGGACCCGGCCGAAGAGGACCTGCCCTTCATCGGCCGCACGCGCTTCGAGGGCCTCGAAGGCGAAGGCAGCCATACGGTCGGCCGCGCCGATGCCTTGCGCGATGCCTATGGCCGCCGCATCCGGGAGCGGCGCGACGCCTTGCGCGGCCTGTGCGGCGCCATCGGCTGGAGCTTTTCCGGGCACCGCACCGACCGGCCGCCGCAGACGGCGTTGCTGGCGCTCTATGCCGCGCTGTCCGGCGGCATCACCTGGTAGGCCGGCATGCTGACGCTTGGCTCGCTGGCCTTCCTGAACCCCTGGTTCCTCGCCGCGCTCGGCCTGCTGCCGGTGCTGTGGTGGCTGCTGCGCGTCACCCCGCCTGCGCCGAAGCGCGTGCGCTTTCCGGCGCTCCGCCTGCTGCTGAGGCTGAAGGCCGAGGAGGAGACGCCGGCGCATACGCCGCTCTGGCTGCTGGCGCTGCGGCTCCTGCTGGCGGCGCTGGTCATCCTGGCGCTGGCGCATCCGCTCGCCAATCCCGGCGCCAGACTTGCCGGCAGCGGTCCGCTGGTCCTGGTGGTCGACGACGGCTGGCCTTCGGCGAGCCATTGGCCGGCCCGCAGCCGGGCGCTCGGCGACCTGCTCGACCAGGCGGAACGGAGCCACCGGCCGGCGCTGCTGCTGGCGACCGCGCCGCCGGCCTCGGGCGATCCGGTCGAGCCGAGCAAGCTCCTCTCGGTTGCCGAATTGCGGCCCCTGGCCCAGGCCTTGCAACCGGTGCCGTGGGACGACGATCGCGCCGGCGCGATCAAGGCGCTCGACGGGCTGTCGTTGCCGGCGCCGGCGGAGGTGGTCTGGCTGAGCGACGGCATCGACGACGGCAACGCGGTCAAGCTGGCCGAGCGGCTTGAACAGATCGGCAGCCTCGCCGTGCTGCGCGACGACGCGCCCCATCTCGCCCGCGCCCTGCTGCCGCCGCAGATCGAGGGCGACGGCCTGACCGTGAAGGCGTTGCGCCCGACGGCCGGCGCAGCCGAGACGCTCTGGGTCCGCGCCAGCGCCGACCGCGGCCAGGTGCTGGCGCGCCAACCGCTCATCTTCCGGCCGAACGATACGGCAGCCGGCGCGGTCATCACCGTGCCGACCGAGATTCGCAACCGCCTGACGCGGGTCGAGATCGAAGGCCAGCCGACCGCCGGCGGCGTGGTGCTGCTCGACGAGCGCTGGCGGCGGCGCCCGGTCGGTATCGTCTCCGGTGATTCGCTCGAGACCGAGCAGCCGCTGCTCTCCGACACCTACTACGTGTCGCGCGCGCTCGCGCCTTTTGCCGAGGTGCGCAAGGGCAGCATCGGCGATCTGCTCAAGCGCGAACTGGCCGTGCTGGTGCTGGCCGACGTCGGCCATGTCATCGGGCCGGAACGCGACGCGCTGGAAAGCTGGATGAACAAGGGCGGCGTGCTCCTGCGCTTCGCCGGGCCGCGGCTGGCGGCCAATGCCGACGACCTGGTGCCGGTGCCGCTCAGGGCCGGCGGCCGCATGCTCGGCGGCGCGCTGTCGTGGGAACAGCCGGCCAAGCTCGCGCCGTTCGGCGAAGCGAGCCCGTTCTATGGCCTGAAGGTGCCGGACGACGTGCTGGTCAACCGCCAGGTGCTGGCCGAGCCCTCGCTCGATCTGGCCAATCGCACCTGGGCCCGGCTGCAGGACGGCACGCCGCTGGTCACCGCCGCCAAGCGTGGCGACGGCTGGCTGGTGCTGTTCCATACCTCAGCCAACACGCAATGGTCGAACCTGGCGCTGTCGGGCCTGTTCGTTGACATGCTCAGGCGCATCGTCAACCTGAGCCGCGGTGTCGCCGGCGCCGACGGCAAGGCGCCGCTGCCGCCGCTGGCGCTGCTCGACGGCTTCGGCCGGCTCGGTGCGCCGGGACCCGCGGCGGTGCCGATCGTCGCCGCCGATCTCGCCGCGACCAGGCCCGGGCCGAAACATCCGCCCGGCTTCTACGGCACCGACGAGGCGCGCCGCGCCCTCAACCTCACCGCCTCGCTCAAGACGCTCGCGCCGATCGGCACCTTGCCAGGCAATGTGCAAACGCGGCCGTTCAGCGAAAGCCGCGAACTCGACCTGCTGCCCTGGCTGCTCAGCGCGGCGATCGTGCTCGGCATCATCGACCTGATCGCCGCCCTGGCGCTACGCGGCCTGCTCCGGCCGACGCTGCGGCGCGCCGGCGCCGGCGCCATCCTGCTGCTCGGCCTCGCGACAAGCCTGCTCGGTGCCGGCGACGCGCGCGCGCAAGGCAAGGCCGACGACAGCTTCGCCCTCAATGCCAGCCTCGACCTGCGCCTCGTCTATGTCATCACCGGCAATGCCGAGGTCGATGCCATGAGCCGCGCCGGCATGGTCGGGCTCAGCAACATCCTGGCGCAGCGCACCTCGGTCGAGACCGCCGAGCCGATGGGCATCGACATGGAGAGGGACGAGATCCTGTTCTTCCCGCTGATCTACTGGCCGATGACGACGGAACAGCCCTCGCTCTCGGCCAAGGCGCTCGGCAAGATCGACAGCTACATGAAGACCGGCGGCATCATCCTGTTCGACACGCGCGACCAGGATGTCGGCGGCGGCTTCGGCGAAGGCCGCGTCGGCCCCGGCACCGCCGTGCTCCGCCGCATCCTCGGCCGCCTCGACATACCGCCGCTCACGCCGGTGCCGGAGGATCACATCCTGACCAAGGCCTTCTACCTGACCCAGGACTTCCCCGGGCGCTGGTCGGGCGGCCAGGTCTGGGTCGAGCGCTACGCCGGCCGCTCCAACGACGGCGTCTCGCCGCTGGTCATCGGCAGCAACGACTGGGCCGCCGCCTGGGCGATGGACGCCGACGGCCGGCCGATGGCGGCGGTGGTGCCGGGCGGCGCCAGCCAGCGCGAGCGCGCCTATCGCTTCGGCGTCAACCTGGTGATGTATGCGTTGACCGGCAACTACAAGGCCGACCAGGTGCACGTGCCGGCGCTGCTCGAGCGGCTCGGCCAGTAGGAGCGCGGCTTGGAAAGCTTCGCCGGCATTGTCTTCGACCCGCTGGTGCCGCGGCTCTTGCTGCTCGGCCTCGCCGTCGCCGCCCTGCTGGTCTCGGGTTTCGCGCTGTGGCGGCGCGCTTCCGGCGCGCTGTGGCGGCTGGCGGCGCTGGCGCTGGCGCTCGTCGTCCTGGCCAATCCCTCCCTGGTGCAGGAAGACCGCAGCCTGCTGCCCGACGTCGCCGTGGCGGTGATCGACGATTCGCCGAGCATGGGCATCGGCACGCGACGACAGCAGGCGGCGGAAGCGGAAGCGGCCCTGAAGGCGAAATTCGCGCACATTCCGAACCTGGAGCTTCGCGTCGTACATGCCGGCGGCCCCGCCGCCAAGCTCGGCCCGAGCGACGATGGCACGCGGCTGTTCGAGGCGCTGAACCGCGCGCTCGCCGACACGCCGCGCGAACGGGTCGCCGGCGCCGTCCTGGTGACCGACGGCGAGGTGCACGACGTGCCGACGCCGGAAGCCGCCGGCAAGCTCGGCGGCCCCATTCACGGTCTGATCGTCGGCAACCGCGGCGAGGTGGACCGGCGCCTGATCGTGGAGGAGGCGCCGAGCTACGGCATCGTCGGCGATCCCCTGAGCATCGCCATCCGCGTCGAGGAGGCCGGCGCCGACGGCACCGAGGTGCCGGTGACCGTGCGCATCCAGGGCGGCGAGACGCGCACGCTGACCGTGCCGATCGGCACGCGCCGCAACATACCCTTCACCCTGCGGCACGGCGGCCCGACCTTCATCGAGATCGAGGTGGCGCCGGGGCCGCATGAGCTGACCCTGCAAAACAATCGCGCCGCGGTGATGGTGAACGGCGTGCGCGACCGGCTCCGCGTGCTGCTGGTGTCCGGCGAGCCGCATGCCGGCGAGCGCACCTGGCGCAACCTGCTCAAGGCTGATCCCTCGGTCGATCTGGTGCACTTCACCATTCTGCGGCCGCCGGAAAAACAGGACGGCACGCCGATCCGCGAACTGTCGTTGATCGCCTTCCCGATCCGCGAGCTGTTCGAGGTCAAGCTGAGCCAGTTCGACCTCATCATCTTCGACCGCTATCGCCGGCGCGGCGTGCTGCCGCAGCAATATTTTCAGAACATCGCCGACTACGTGAACAACGGCGGCGCGCTGCTCGAGGCCTCGGGCCCCGCCTTCGGCTCGCCGCTCAGCCTCTACCGCACACCGCTCGCCGCCGTGCTGCCGGGACAGCCGACCGGCAATGTGCTGACCGAAGGCTTCACGCCGATGCTGACCGACGCCGGCCGGCGCCATCCGGTCACCGCCGACCTGCCCGGCGCCGATCCTGCGCATCCGGCCTGGGGCCGCTGGTTCCGCCAGGTCGAAGTGCAACCGACCGGCGGCACGGTGGTGATGTCCGGCATCGGCGGCCGGCCGCTGCTGCTGCTCGACCGCGTCGGCAAGGGCCGCGTCGCCCAGCTCCTGTCCGACCAGGTGTGGCTCTGGGCGCGCGGCTTCGAGGGCGGCGGTCCGCAGGCCGAGCTGCTGCGCCGCACGGCGCACTGGCTGATGAAGGAGCCGGAGCTGGAGGAGGATAGCCTGAGCGCCACCGCCAACGGCGATCATCTCGACATCGTGCGCCGCTCCATGCGGCCCGACCCGCATCCGGTCGACGTGACCACGCCCTCGGGTGCGAGCGAGCATGTCGCGCTGAAGGACCTGGGCGACGGCCGTGCCGTCGGCAGCCTGGCGGTCGGCGAACCCGGCCTCTATCGGCTCGGTGACGGCACGCGCGCCACGATCGCCGCGGTCGGCGCCATCAATCCCAAGGAATTTGCCGATGTGCGCGCCACCGACAAATTGCTGGCGCCGGCGGCGGCGGCAAGCAAGGGCTCGGTGAAATGGCTGGTCGACGGCATGCCCGACGTGCGCCTGCTGCCGCCGGATCGCGACTATGCCGGCCGCGGCTGGATCGGCCTGATCGCGCATCGCGACTATCTGGTGAACGGCGTGCGCCAGGTCGCGCTGCTGCCGGCGCTGCTGGCGCTGGCGCTGATCCTCGCCGCGCTGCTCTTCGCCTGGCGGCGCGAGGGACGTTAGCGCTGAAACCGTGACCTGAAGTTCGCGCACCGGCGGCGGATGGTGGGCGCGGGAAGGATTGAACTTCCGACCCCTGCGATGTCAACACAGTGCTCTACCACTGAGCTACGCGCCCACGGCCCGCAAAACCTCGGCAGGCGGACAGCCGGTTTGTAGGCGGAAGGCGCCGGCATTGCAAGGCCGGCGTGGCACGGCCACAGCCGCGCTCAGAGCGGCCGGATACCCTCGTTGACCCGGGCGGCGAGGGCGCGGTCGACCTCGCTCACCAGTTCGCGCAAGTGAAAAGGCTTGGACAGCACCTTGGCCTGGGCCCGCTCGCCATGCGGGCGATTGAGCGCGACGCCGGCAAAGCCGGTGATGAAGATCACCCGGATGTTGCGGTCGGTCTCGGCGGCCCGCTGGGCCAGTTCGATGCCGTCCATCTCCGGCATGACGATGTCGGCAAGCAGGAGGTCGAAGCGGCCCTCGGCGATCACCGCGAGCGCCTCGACACCATGGCCGACGGAAACCACGTCGTGGCCCGCCCGCTCCAACGCGCGGGACAGGAAATGCCGCATCGAATCATCGTCTTCGGCAATCAGGATGCGGGCCATCGGGCTCCACCGGCAAGGGGCAAGCTGCCCGGCTGATGCGGCAGAATAGTGTCCAATCCTCACCCAACAGTAAAGAACCAGCAAAGCGATCAGACTCTGGATGCGGCGGTTTTGCGCCATGCTATGATCCGGTCAATGTACGCCCGCCGCCAACCGACGAGCCCCGCCGACGAGGCAGCCATCGCCGTCGCCAAGCCGACCGTACAGACGATTCCCCTGGTGTTTTCCTCGCCGCACAGCGGCACCCGATATCCGGCGGATTTCGTCGCCGCCTCGCGCCTGGAGCCGCTGGCGCTGCGCCGTTCCGAGGACAGTTTCGTCGACGAGATCTTCGCCGCCGCGCCGCGGCTCGGCGCGCCCTTGGTGCAGGCGCTGTTCGCCCGCGCCTATTGCGATGCGAACCGCGAACCCTACGAGCTCGACCCGACCATGTTCGAGGACGAGCTGCCGGCCTTCGCCAACACCGCCTCGCTCCGCGTCGCCGGCGGGCTCGGCACCATCGCGCGCGTGGTCGGCGTGGGCGGCGAAATCTATCGCCGCAAGCTCACCTTCGCCGAGGCGGAACTGCGCATCGATCATTGCTATCGGCCCTATCACGCGGCGCTCGAACAATTGCTCGAGGCGACGCGACGGAGCTTCGGCGTCGCCGTGCTGGTCGACTGTCACTCGATGCCCTCGGTCGGCGGCCCGATGGACCGCGACGAAGGCCGCGTGCGGCCGGAGGTGGTGCTCGGCGACCGCTACGGCAGCGCCTGCGCCCCGGCGCTGGTCGACCTGGCCGAGCGCACGCTGGCGGCGATGGGCTATCGGGTGGCGCGCAACCAGCCCTATGCCGGCGGCTTCAACACCCACCACTACGGCCGGCCGGCGGAAGGCCTGCATGCGCTGCAGATCGAGATCAACCGCGCCACCTACATGGACGAGGCCCGCATCGAGCGGCGGCCGAGCCTGGCGGCGGTCAGCGCCGACATGACCCGGCTGATCGAGATGCTCGGCCGCGTGGACCAGCGGGCGCTGCGCCCGTCGCGCTGAACCCCGCGGCCATGCGGCGGATACGGCGCGACCACCCCACCCGTACCGTCGGCAAGCGCTAAGGTGGACGCGGCCCGGCACCCGGCGGGCGAGGTGTTCCTCGCCTTCCTCAAGCTCGGCCTCTCCGCTTTCGGCGGGCCGGTGGCGCATCTCGGCTATTTCCGCGACGAATTCGTGATGCGCCGCCGTTGGCTTGACGATGCCGCCTACGGCGACCTGGTGGCGCTCTGGCAGGTGCTGCCGGGGCCGGCCTCCAGCCAGGTCGGCATGTCGATCGGGCTGCTGCGCGCCGGCCTGCCCGGCATGGCCGCCGCCTGGACCGGCTTCACCCTGCCCTCGGCCGCCGCCCTGATGCTGCTGGCCGGCGTTCTGGCGGACGCCGGCGGCGGTTTCGCCGCCGGTTGGCTGCATGGGCTGCAGGTGGCGGCGGTCGCCATCGTCGCCAACGCGGTCTGGGGCATGGGCCGGACGCTCTGCCCCGATCGGCTGCGCGCCAGCATCGCCGGCGCGGCCACCCTCATCGCCCTGGCTTGGCCCGGCTCGTTCGGCCAGATCGCCGCCATCCTGCTGGCCGCGGTGGTCGGGTGGCGGTGGATCGCACCGGCCACGGCCGCGCCGGTCGCCGCCGAGCCGGCGCCGATGCCGCACCGGCTGAGCCTGCTCCCGCTCGGACTGTTCGTCGCCTTGCTGTTCTTCCTGCCGCTTGCCGCCGACCTCACGGCGAACCATGGCCTGGCGTTGGTCGATCGCTTCTATCGTGCCGGCGCGCTGGTGTTCGGCGGCGGCCACGTGGTGTTGCCGCTGCTGCAGGCTGCCGTGGTGCCGCCCGGCTGGATCGACAACGACCGCTTCCTGGCGGGCTATGGCGCCGCCCAGGCGGTGCCGGGGCCGCTGTTCACCTTCGCCGCCTTCCTCGGCACCACGATGCGGCCGGCGCCGGACGGGCCGGTCGGCGGTCTGCTCTGCCTCGGCGCCATCTATCTGCCCTCGTTCCTGCTGGTGCCGGGCGCCCTGCCGCTGTGGCGGCGGCTGAGCCACGGGAGGGTCCTGCGCGCGGCGGTCGCCGGTATCAATGCCGGCGTGGTCGGGCTGCTGCTGGCTGCGCTCTACACGCCGGTCTGGACCAGCAGCATCCACGCCGCTTCCGATTTCGGCCTGGCCGTCGCCGCCCTCATCGCCATCGCCGTCTGGCGCCTGCCGCCCTGGCTCGTGGTCGCCGGCTGCCTGCTGGCAGGAAACGGTCTTGCTGCGTTGCAGTAGGAAACAACTTTCCGCCGCAATACACCAGATCGTGGGGGCCGGAGATAAAAAAAGGGCCATCCCGAGGGATGGCCCAAGTCTAGGGAGGAAACGCCCAGGAAGGGCATGCGGTCGCAACCGAGGGTCGCTTCCGCACTGCACAATTTAAGGGGACCGGAACCATTTGCCAAGGGCCATCGGCGAAGAATCTGTAAATTTATGGCCTTGTTGTACAAATATCACAGCCGATTGCCCAAATCCGCAGCCAAGCCATTCCGCTGCAACGGATTTCAGCAGATTCCGGTTCACTTCGCCCGCGTTGCCTGGCGTTCGGCCGCCAACAGCTTCTCCTTCCGCTCCAGGCCCCAACGATAGCCGCCCGGGCTGCCATCCTGGCGCACCGCACGATGGCAGGGCACGGTCAGGGCCACGGGGTTGGTGGCGCAGGCATGGCCGACGGCGCGGACCGCTCTGGGCGTGCCGATGCGTGCGGCGATTTCACCGTAGGAGAGTGTCTCGCCCAAGGGAATGGCCTTGAGTTCCTGCCAGACCCGCCACTGAAAGGCGGTGGCGCGGACGTCGAGCGGCAGATCGAGATGCGGCTCCTTGCCCGCAAGATGGCGCACCACCGCGTCCAGCAACGGCCGCAGCGCACGCTCGTCGCGCCGGATGGCCGCCGCCGGATATTCCGCCCGGAGTGCCGCTTCGAGTTTTTCCGCGCCGGCGCCGAGGCTCACCATGCAGACGCCGCGGTGGGTCGCCGCCACCAGGACCAGGCCGAGGCGGGTTTTCGCCGTGGCGAAGCCGATGTCGGCACCGGCACCACCCTTGGCGTAGGTTGCCGGCGTCATGCCAAGTTCGGCACCGGCGCGCTCGTAGACGCGGCTTGCCGAGCCGTAGCCCGCGCCGTACACCGCGCCGGCGACGCCCTTGCCGTTCGAGCGATCCTTCAAGCCCGCCTTGAGGAGATCGAGGCGGCGCGCGTCGGCGAAATGCCGCGGGCTGATGCCGAGCAGCCGGGTGAAGGTGCGCTGCAGATGCCAGGGGCTCATGCCGGCGGCGGCCGCGATCCGCTCCAGCCGGGGCGGCCCCTCGGCGCCTTCGTCCAGATGCTTCAGGATGGCGGTGCAGGCACGGCGCACCGCCGCCACCTGCGGATCCGGCGCGGTGATATGCTGTGGCCGGCAACGGCGGCAGGCGCGGAAGCCGGCCCGCTCGGCTGCTTCCGGCACGGCGAAGAAGCGCAGATTCTCGCCTTTCGGCTTGCGGCTGGGGCAGGATGGGCGGCAATAGATGCCGGTGGAGGTGACGCCATAGACGAAGCGGCCATCCTGGCTGCGGTCGCGGGTGAGCACCGCGCGGAGCCGGTCGGTCTCCGGGGCGGCGCTGGAATTGATGGGCTGAAGCTCTGTCATGCCGCCTATCTAGGCCTTCCCGCGCGCCGGCAACATCCGGAGCTTGCGCTGTAAGCAAAATGGCGCGCCGCCCGCCCGGCGGGAACGGCTAAGCCGCCAGCCCCCAGGCCTTCGGCACCTGGACCGGCAGATCCATCAGCATCTGGGCGAAGGCCTTGCCGAGCGGATCGTTGCGCAGGCTGTTCATGCCGCCGCCGCCGAGCGCCTCGTGCAGCAGGAAATTCACCCCGCCCGGCCCCGGCATGTCGAAGCGTTCGACGCGGCCCTTGACGGCATGGGCCATGTAGCGCTGCACCGCTTCCGGCGTCACCTGCGCGCGGATCACGGCAAGATATTCCGGCTTGCGTGCGATCAGGCCGATGTTGGCGGTATTGCCCTTGTCGCCGGAACGGCCCCAGGCAATGCGCACCAGCGGCACGGTGACGGTGGGGCCGGCCGGCACCGCGCCGGCTTTCGCCTCGACCTTCGGCAGCTTGGCGCGATCGAAGCCGCCTGCGGTCGGAATTGCCACCGGCTTGCCCACGCCGTCGCCAAGATCGATGCTGACGGGCACCTGGTCCTTCGCCACCAGGGAAGAGAAGAGCCGCACCAGCGGCGCCGGCTTCTGCCGGCCGCCGCCCGAGCCGGTGGTGCCCGGCGACATGGACGTGCCGGCCTGGGCGATCTCGCGGCAGAAGAGTTCGAGCGGCTGGCGCTCGTCATGTTTCACTGCCATGCGAAGCTGCACCTCGCGCGCGGCGCTGACGCGGCTGTTCGGACCGTACATGGATTCGGCGCCGACCACCTCCACATGGGTTTCGCGGAAGTCGCCCATGTTGAGCATCTGATACATGCGGCGCACCCGCGTCAGGATCGCGTCCGCGGTCTTCTTCGCCTTGCCGATGGCGTCGATGCCGGCAATGGTGAGCTGCACCGTGGCGCGCCAGCCGTCCTGGTAGGTGGTGCTGACCTTGTAGGTGCCGGTCGGCGGATGGCCCTTGGCACCGGAAACCTGCACCCGGTTCTCGCCGACCTCCTCGATTCTCACCGCGGTGAAATCGCAGGTCACGTCGGGCAGCATATAGGCCTGGGGATCGCCGATCTCGTAGACCAGTTGTTCCGACACGGTGCCGCGCGTGACGATGCCGCCGGTGCCGGGTGGCTTGGTGACGACAAAACTGCCGTCGGCGCGGCACTCGATGACGGGATAGCCGATATTGTCCCAGCCGGGCACCGCTTCCCAATCGGTGAACAGGCCGCCGGTCGCCTGCGCGCCGCATTCGATGATGTGGCCGGCGAGGCTGCCCGCCGCCATCCTGTCGAGCTCGTCGGCGCGCCAGCCGAATTCGTGCATGAGCGGTCCGAGGGTGATGGCGCTGTCCACGGCGCGGCCGGTGATGACCACGTCGGCGCCCGCGGCAAGCGCCGCGGCGATCGGCACCGCGCCGAGATAGGCGTTCATCGACATCAGCTTCGCCGGCAGCGGCTCGCCGGTATACATTTCCGTCATGCCGGCGGCGCGGAATTCGCCGGCCCGTTCCAGCAGATCGTCGCCGAGCACCGCGGCAATCTTCAGCTCGACGCCGGCGTCGGCGGCGATCTTGCGCACCGCCGCGGCGCAGGCCGACGGGTTCACCCCGCCGGCATTGGTCACCACCTTGATCTTCTGCCGCGCGATCTCCTTGATCAGGCGCTTCATGGTGACGGCAACGAAATCGACGGCATAGCCCATGGCCGGATCGGCGGCGCGGGCGCGCGCCATGATCGACATGGTGAGTTCGGCGAGATAATCGGCCACCAGATAGTCGATCTTGCCCGACTGCACGAGCTGCGGCGCGGCCATGGCGCTGTCGCCCCAGAAGGCGGATGCCCCGCCGATACGCACGATCTTCTCCGCCATCGCCCTTCCTCCCGACAAGCCGGCCTCCCGACAAGCCGGCACCGATCGCGCAAGCTTAGCGCGTTGCCGGCGGGTGCCGGAAGGCGCTTCGGGCGGCGGCGGGAGCGACGCCGATGCGAGGCCGGTTCGAGCGCGCCCGGGCGCGCGGCAACGAAGGTTATTTTTTGGCGAGCGCGCCGGCGAAGTTGCAGTAGCCGGTCATCTTGATGCTGCCGCCGGCCGGCGTGGCGGTGCCGGTCAAGGTCATCTTGTTGCCGTTGGAGACGGGCACCACGCCGGTGAAGCTGCCGTCGGCGCCGGCCGGAAAGGTGAAGGCATATTGCTTGCGCCCCTTCTGCTGGAAAGTGCCGACGACCTTGTCGCCCTGCACGGTCAGCTCGACGTGCATTTCGTACTTGAAGCAATGCCCTTCGCCCTTGCCCATTCCGGTGAAGGCGAGCTTGGCATCGTCGGCCCGGACCGCACCGGCAAGCGCCAGACCCGCAACCAGGGCGACAATGAACCCGTAACGCATGCATGATCCTCCCGGCCATCGCCGCGGCCTGCAGCAGGCGCCAGCGTCCCGATGCCAGCTTAGCCTGCCTTGCGTTTTTATCGGTGGAAAAACTTGGCCGCCGCGGGCACTGTCCGGCGCCGCGGCCGGCCGGCATGGGTGGATGCCCGGCGCAGCGATTAGGACTACCATGGCGCCAGGCGCTCAGCTAAAGGCGCGCATAGGGAGGAACCAGAGGCATGTCGATCTCGCGCAAGATCGGAGCGGAGGCGAAACCCGTGGCGCCGGAGCCGGCGGCGCCCTCTGCCGCGAAGCCCGCCGAGGCCAAGGCCGTTCCCGCCCCGAAGACGCCCGACCCGCTGCAGCTCGCCGGCCGGCTGATGCAGCTCATGGAGCGCGGCCAGCGGGTGCTGGCCGATGCCCTGCGCCGGCAACAGGACAGCGACAACTTCAACATCCCCGATCAGCGGGTCGTCGCCCAAGCCTTCGAGGCGCTCGGGCAGAAGCTGCTGGCCGATCCGGGCAAGCTGATCGACGCCCAGGCCGAACTGTGGCGCGCCAACATGCAGCTCTGGCTCAATGCCTGGCGCCGCGCCGGAACGCCCGATCTGCCGCCGGCCGCCGTGCCGGCGAAGGACGACAAGCGCTTCGCCGACAAGGCCTGGAGCGAGAGCCCGTTGTTCGATTTCATCAAGCAGGCCTATCTGGTCAACGCGCGCTGGCTGCAATCGACCGTGCGCTCGGTGGAGGGCCTCGATGCCGACACGAGGCGCAAGGTGGATTTCTATACGCGGCAGTATGTCAACGCGCTGGCGCCGAGCAATTTTCCGCTGACCAACCCGAAGGTGCTGGAGGCGATCGTCGAAAGCGGCGGCGAAAGCCTGGTGAACGGCCTCGCGCACGTGATCGAGGACCTGGAGCGCGGCGGCGGCAAGCTCGACATCAAGATGACCGATTTCGACGCCTTCCGGCTCGGCGAGAATGTCGCGGCGAGTCCCGGCAAGGTCGTCTATCAGAACGATCTGATGCAGCTCATCCAGTATGCGCCGGCAACGGCGGAAGTGCATCGCCGCCCGCTCTTGATCATCCCGCCGTGGATCAACAAGTTCTACATCCTCGACCTGAAGCCGCAGAATTCCTTCATCAAGTGGGCGGTCGAGCAGGGCCACACCGTCTTCGTCGTCTCCTGGGTCAATCCCGACCGGGCGCTGGCGCGCAAGACCTTTGCCGACTACATGGACGAAGGTCCCTTCGCCGCGCTCGACGCCATCGAACAGGCGACCGGCGAGCGCGAGGCCAATGTGATCGGCTATTGCATCGGCGGCACGCTGCTCGCCTGCACCCTCGCCTATATGGCGGAGAAGGACGACCACCGCTTCGCCTCGGCCACCTTCTTCACCGCCATGACCGATTTCGCCGAAAGCGGCGAGCTCAAGGTCTTCATCGACGACGAGCAGCTCCGCCTGCTGGAGGACCACCTTGCCCGCAAGGGCTATCTCGAAGCGCATCAGATGGCGAACGTGTTCAACATGATGCGCGACAACGACCTGATCTGGTCGTTCGTGGTGAACAACTACCTGCTCGGCAAGGAGCCGTTTCCCTTCGACCTGCTCTACTGGAATGCCGACGCAACGCGCATGCCGGCGGCGATGCACACCTTCTATCTCCGCAACATGTACATGGAGAACCGCTTGATCCAGCCGGGCGGCGTCACCTTGAAGGGCGTACCGCTCAATCTCCGCCGCATCGCGCTGCCGGTCTATCAGCTATCGACCGAGACCGACCACATCGCGCCGTGGAAATCCACCTACACGCCGAGCCAGCTTTATCGCGGCCCGTATCGTTTCGTGCT
>DATKQA010000212.1:0-3860 GCA_035523835.1 Candidatus Sulfotelmatobacter sp. | reverse complement strand
CGATCGTGGTGACCCGCGACATCTGGCTGCGCGAGGAGAGCGGCGGGGAACGCCACCTCCGCGTCAACGACGTTCCCGTGCGCGAGGGACAATACCTGCGCTATCTCTGGCTCGCCGGCCCCGGCCTGAGCTGCGGCGACGGCGCCATCGACTATGGCCTGATCAGTCCGTCGGTCGGCGAATTCTGGGAATTTCCGATCCGCCGGCTCTTTGCCCACCGGAAATGGCTCTGGGCTCTCGGCGCCATCGCCCTCTTGAGCCTGCTCTCGGGATACTTCGCGATCGTGGTGATCCCGATCTTCTTCATTGCCTGGTACCTCTCGTCGCGCCGGCGGCGGAAGCACCGCAACGCGCTCCTGGGCGAGCTCCGGGCGATCGTGGCCGAGCTGCGCAACCGGCCGGCACCGGTGCGGCGCGCCGCCGCCTCCTGACCTCCGGCCGCCTGGTTCTGCCCGCGCCGGTTGGGGCTATCCAGCGCCGGCGGACCATGGAACATTTGGCGCTGTCCCGGTTCGGCCGATCCCGGCCGGCCGCCGTTGCGGGAGCGTACCGTGGCTCTGTTGTCGATCAGCCGCATCATCACCTTGCAAGCCGAGCGGGCGCCCGACCGGCCCGCCATCACCTTCGCCGGCCGCACCGTCACCCGCGGCGAGCTCGACCGGCGCACCAACCGGCTGGCGCGCGCCTATCAGCAGCTCGGCGTCGGCCAGGACGACTACGTCACCATCGCGCTGCCGAACGGCATCGAGTTCTTCGAGGCCGCCATCGCCGCCTGGAAGCTCGGCGCCACGCCGCAGCCGGTGTCCTCGCGGCTGCCCAAGGCGGAGCTCGATGCCATCGTCGACCTGGTGGCGCCGCGCCTGGTGGTCGGTCCGCCGCCGGGCGTGGCGGTGGCCGGGCGCTCGATCCCCGCCGGCTTCGAGCCCGATGCCGCGCTTTCCGACGCCATGCTGCCCGATCGCACGCCGACGGCCTGGAAGGCGCCGACCTCGGGCGGCAGCACCGGGCGGCCGAAGATCATCGTCTCCGGCGATCCCGGCAGCTTCGACATCGACGTGCCCGCCCACCAGATCCTGCCCGACCGCACGCACCTGATACCGGGGCCGCTCTATCACAACGGGCCCTTCTCCTTCGGCGCGCTGGCGCTCTTCTTCGGCAACCATCTCGTCGTCATGCCGCGCTTCGACGCCGCCGAGGCGCTCGCGCTGATGGCGGAGCACCGGGTGGACTGGGTGATGATGGTGCCGACCATGATGCTGCGCATCTGGCGGCTGGATGCGGCCCTGCGCCGGCGCCACGACCTCGGCGCGCTTCGCGTGCTGCTGCATCTGGCGGCGCCCTGCCCGGCCTGGCTGAAGCAGGCCTTCATCGACTGGCTCGGCGCGGCGCGCGTGCACGAGCTCTACGGCGGCACCGAAGGGCAGAGCGCCACCTGGATCGTCGGCGACGAATGGCTGGCGCACCGCGGCTCGGTCGGCAAGCCGCTGCCGGGCTCGAACATGAAGATCTGCGACGATGCCGGCAACGAGCTGCCGCCGGGCGAGATCGGCGAAGTCTACATGGTGCACGACCGCGGCGTCGGCACGACCTACCGCTATATCGGCGCCGAGCCGCGCCGCCGCGCCGACGGCTGGGAGACGCTCGGCGACATGGGCTACATGGATGCCGACGGCTATCTCTACCTCACCGACCGCCGCACCGACATGATCCTGCGCGGCGGCGCCAACATCTACCCGGCGGAGGTGGAGGCGGCGATCGACGCGCATCCGGCCGTGCGCTCCAGCGCCGTGATCGGCCTGCCGGACGAGGAGCTCGGCAACCGCGTGCATGCCATCGTCGATGCCACGGCGCCGGTCACGGCGGAAGCGCTCAAGGATTTCCTGCGCGAGCGGCTGGTCGTCTACAAGGTGCCCGAGAGCTTCGAGTTCGTCGGCGAGCCGCTGCGCGACGACGCCGGCAAGACCCGGCGCAGCGCGCTCCGCGCCGCGCGCCTGGCGGATGCGGCGAAGGCCGGTTAGAGCAGATCGGCGACGGCGGCGTGGTACTGCCGCATCGCCGCCAGGTGGTCGGCGAGGGTGCGGCCGGGAATGCGCCGGTGCGCGCCGCGGCCATAGGTGCTATTCACGGTGACGTGGGTGACGCCGGCGTCCTGCCAATATTGCAGCTCCCGGCGCCAGTGGTCCGGCCCGCCGTCGCCGGGCGAGACCCAGACTTCCAGGCCGATCGCACTCGGCTCGCGGCCGGCCTCGGCGGCATAGGCGCGAAGCTTGGCGAATTCCGCCTTGGCCTTGTCGCCCATGGGATGCGCCAGCATGATCCAGCCGTCGCCCCATTTGGCGATGCGCCTGAGGGTCACGTCCTCGTGGCCGCCGAACCAGACCGGGATGGAACGTTTCGTCGGCAGGGGATTGATGCCGGCGTCGTCGATCTCGTGCCATTCGCCCTTGAAGCTGACGTGCGGCTCGGCCCAGAGCGCCTTCATCACCGCGACCTGCTCGGCCGAGCGGCTGCCGCGGTTGCGGAAGTTCTCGTTCAGGCCGGTGAATTCCACCGGGTTCCAGCCGATGCCGATGCCGAGCCGGAAGCGCCCGCCCGAGAGCACGTCGAGCGACGCCGCCTGCTTGGCGACCAGCACCGTCTGACGCTGCGCCAGGATCAGCACCTCGGTGGAGAATTCGATGCTCTTGGTGCAGGCGCTGAGAAAGCCGAAGAGCACGAAAGGATCGTGGAAGAAATCCTTCGAGGTATTGCGCTCGCCCCAGTCGGGCCGGCTTGCGGCATTGACCCCGAGCACATGGTCCGGCGCGCCGAGATAGCGGTAGCCCTGGCCTTCGGCCGCCTGGGCGAAGTCGCGGACCGCCGCGGGGTCGCCGTGGATGTCGATCAGGGGCAGGGTGATGCCGAGTTTCATGCCGTCTCTCCCGCGCGCCGGTTCGGGACCGGGGTTTCGCCCGGGATTATCGCACCATGGAAGGGTGCTGTCGCCGCCCGCGACACGCCCGCGGCAAGGGAAACCTTTGCTTAACGGCTGTTAGGCTATCGTTTCCCGGCGACAGGAGCGCCAAGGATCCATGCAGACTCAGGACGTCAGTGAAAAGCCTCGCCTGCTGGCGGTCGATGACAGCGAAGATTCGGCGGAGCTGATCACCCGCGTCGCCGTGCGCAGCGGCTATGACGCCCGCCGGACCTCGGACCCGACCTCGGTCAGGCAACTGCTGCTCGACTGGAAGCCGGATGTCGTGACGCTCGACATCTGCATGCCGGAGGCCGATGGCATCGTGCTGCTGTCGATCCTTCAGGATGTCGGCTTCACCGGCAAGGTCGTCATCATCAGCGGCCAGGACGACTGGTTCCGCAAGGTGGCGGTGAAGCTCGCCGATACCCGCGGCATCAAGATCGTGCAGGATTTCCAGAAGCCGATCGATATCAACGCGCTGCGGCAGTTGCTGAGCGGCATTCTCGAAGCCGGCACAACCCGTCCCGCGCTGACCTCCTGAGGCTTCACGCCGGAGCGCGGCGCCCGTCCATTCGTCCTTCTGGCGTCAGGCGCGCGCCGCGGCCGGCAGCACCTTGGCGATCTTTTCCAGCAGGCGGGGCAGGTCGACCGGCTTGGTATCGAAATCGACGCAGCCGATTTCGATGCTCTTGTCGCGGTCGCTGGCCAGCGCGTGCGCCGTCAGGGCGATGACCGGGATGCGGGCGGTTGCCGGATTGGCCTTGATGTGGCGGGTCGTGTCCCAGCCGCTCATCTCGCCGAGGCCGATGTCCATCAGGATGAGATCGGGCAGCTCGCGGGCGGCGGCGGCGATGCCGCTCGGTCCGTCGATGGCGAAGCAGACATTGAAGCCGCGCCGTTCGAG
>DATKQA010000211.1:0-3959 GCA_035523835.1 Candidatus Sulfotelmatobacter sp. | reverse complement strand
CAACGCTGTTGTCGTTGGCACTTTTGGGTTGACCCGATAACGGCGGTATCATGCCGGGCAAAAACCGACCCTTTACCACGCGCGTCGATCCTGGTTCGCCCCCAGCAGAAGCGCACCGGCCGATGGCCCGATGCGATTGTGGTGGAGGCGCCGGGCACTGCCCCCGGGTCCGCAACGCTTATTCCGATCGGCGTTTATCGCCATAGTCGGTTTCCCGACCTGCCTTATATAAGCGAATTGCCCCCGGGTTTGAAGAGGGTTGCCGGTGCGCACCTCGATCGGCCCTATATATCTTTTTCTGATCAATAGCTTACGAAGAAAGCTTGGAAAGTCCTATACTGACGCCCGGCGCGGCGATTCGGTCCGCGCGGGCGGTGGCGAGGCAGGTCTTGAACCATCCGGAGCGGCAGTATCTCGACCTTCTGGCCGACATCCTGCGGAACGGCAACAGGCGTCTCGATCGGACCGGCGTCGGCACGCTGGCGGTGTTCGGCCGCGTCATGCGCTTCGATCTGGCGCAAGGCTTTCCCATCCTGACGACGAAGAAGGTGCTGTGGCGCCATGCCTTCGCCGAGCTGTTGTGGTTCTTGCGCGGCGAGACCAACATCCGATCGCTGCTCGAACAGGGCGTCACCATCTGGTCCGACTGGCCGCACCGCGGCTATGTCCGCGCCACCGGCGATCAGGTCGACATCAAGACTTTTGAAAAGCGGATCCTCGCCGATGCCGCCTTCGCCGCGCGCTGGGGCGAGCTCGGTCCGGTCTATGGCAAGCAGTGGCGCCGCTGGCTGGCCACCGACGGCCGCGAGATCGACCAGGTTGCCGAAGCGCTCCGGCTTATCCGCAAGGATCCCGCGAGCCGCCGCATCATCGTCGAAGGCTGGAACGTCGGCGAATTGGCGGCGATGGCCTTGCCGCCCTGCCACAAGACCTATCAATTCTTCGTGGCGGACGACCGGCTCAGCGTCGCGCTCTACCAGCGCAGCGCCGACACGTTCCTCGGCGTGGTCTGGAACTGCATCACCGCCGCACTCTTTCTCGCCATCATGGCCGACCAGGCCGGCCTGCGTGCCGACGAGGTGGTCTGGTTCGGCGCCGACGTGCATCTCTACCTGAATCACCTGGAACAGGCGCGCGAACAGATCAAGCGTGAGCCGCGGCCGTTTCCGCGGCTGCGCATCCTGCGCAAAGCGGCGCGCTTCGATGCCTATCGGCTGGAGGATTTTGCGGTCGAAGGCTACGAGCCGCATGCCGCCATCAAGGCGGCAGTCGCCGTCTGACGATGGCTGTCACCCGGTCAACACGGCCTTGCCGATCACCTTGCGATCGATGACCGCCTGAAGCGCGTCCGCCGCCTGCGCCAGGGGAAGGCGGTGCGAGATATGCGGCTTCAGCTTGCCTTCGCCGGCCAGCTTGATCAGCGTGCTCATGTTGGCCGCCGCCACCGCCGGCTGGAATTCGATCAGGCCGCCGACGCGCACGCCGATCGCCTCCGCGCCCTTGATCAGCAGGTGGTTGGTCTTGGCGAGCGCCGGCGCGCCGCCGAGGAAGCCGAGGATGAGCAGCCGCGCCCCCCAGGCCAGGCAGCGGGTCGATTCCTCGAAAACCTCGGCACCGATCGGATCATAGACGATGTCGACGCCGTGGCCGCCGGTGAGTTCTTTGACCCCGTCGCGGAAGCCGCCGCGATAATCGATCGCATGGTCGGCGCCTTCCGCGAGACAGGCCTGGCGCTTTTCCTCGGTGCTGGCGGTGGCGATTACCCGGGCGCCGAACAGCTTGGCGACCTGGATGGCGGCCATGCCGATGCCGCCGGCGGCGCCGTGGATCAGCACCCATTCCTTCGGCTGCAGCCGGCCCTTCTGCAACAGCGCGTGATAGGCGGTCTGATAGGCCGAGCGGAAGACCGCGGCGGCCTCCGTGCCCATGTTGGGCGGGATGAATTCGCAGGCATCGGCCTCGGCATTGCCGAGTTCGGCGAAGGAGCCGCCGGGATGGCGGCTCATGACCTTGTCGCCGACCCGGAAGCGGGTCACGCCGGGACCGACGGCGATGATCGTGCCGGCCGCTTCGCCGCCGGGCACGAACGGCGGCTCCGGGCGCACCTGATACTTGCCCGCCAACATCAGCACGTCGACATATTGCACGCCGCGGGCGGCAATGCGCACCTGCACCTGTCCTGTGTCCGGCGCCGGCGGATCGGGCAGGTCGCGGAGGGCCAGAACCTCGGGGCCGCCGAAAGCTTCGCAGACGACTGCCCGCATGCTCGCGTCTCCTCACCCGGCGAGCTTGCTATAGGCCTCGCGCGTCGCCAGGATCACATGTTCCGCCGCACCGTTGATCCGGTGGGTATTGGCCGCAGCATATTCGGCCGATGTCATCATGTCGAGGAACGCCGCCCGCGACGGATAACGGATCAGCACGACATAGTGCCACTGGTGTCCGTAGAGGCGGCCGAGCGCCACGGTATCGCGATGGCCGGCCCAGAGCACGGTGCCGCCGCGCGCCTTGATCATCTTGATGACGACGGCGCTGTAGCGCTTGTAGGCGTCCCAGCCCGAGCCCTTGCCGTCGAGCGAGCGCTCGCGCAGGCGCACCAGGTTGACCATGACCACCGGCCCTTCGTCCGGCAGCGCGCCGACCTCGGCGATGTTCAGGTCGTCGATGGCTTTTGGGCTCATGGCAGTTTGCCCTCCCTTGGTCGCGGCCAGGCCGGCGCGGCTCGTCGCCATCGGCGACGCAAGGAACGTACCGCCGGCGAAGCCGCGGAAAGCGCTCCGCCGAGCCGGCGCGAGCTGACCAAACTCTGTTCGACTGCATACAAGTTCAACGGAATCGCCTAATTCCGCGGCAGCCGCCCCGGCGGCGGGGGCCGTGAAACCAGCGGATAAGCGCTGGCACGCTTCTTGATGGGACAAGGGCGGGAAGCACCGTGTCCTTTGCCGGGAGAGACGTGTGGCGCCAGTGCTGCTACAGGCGGAGCCGGGACCGATCGCCCTGGAACTGGGCCGCACGGCGCTGGTCATCATCGACATGCAGCGCGACTTACTGGAGCCGGGCGGTTTCGGCGAGACGCTGGGCAACGACGTCTCGCGGCTGACGCCGGCGATCGGCCCCTGCCAGCGCATGCTGGCGGCGGCGCGCGGGATCGGCATGCTGGTGATCCATACGCGCGAGGGGCACCGGCCGGACATGGCCGACGCGCCGCCGGCGAAGGTGGAGCGGGGGCTTCCCTCGCTGCGCATCGGTGCGGCCGGGCCGATGGGCCGCATCCTGATCCGCGGCGAACCCGGCCACGACATCATCGCCGAACTGGCGCCGGCGGCGGACGAGCCGGTGCTCGACAAGCCGGGCAAGAGCGCCTTCTACCAGACCGACCTCGACCTGATCCTGCGCAATCGCGGCATCGACAATCTGCTGGTCTGCGGTGTCACCACCGAAGTCTGCGTGCACACCACCGTGCGCGCCGGCAACGACCGCGGCTATCGCTGCATCGTGCTCGGCGATTGCTGCGGTTCGTATTTCCCGGAGTTCCATGAGGTGGGGCTGCGCATGATCGCGGCGCAAGGCGGCATTTTCGGCTGGGTTTCCGATTCGCAACGTGCGCTCGCGGCCATCGATGCCGCGCGGTAGCGCGCGGCGTTCCTAAGCGGCACAACAGGGGGCAGCCATGACCACGATGACCGGCAAGAAACCGACGCTCTGGACGTCCGGTGACTGGAACGCGTTCTTCGGCTTTGGCACCAACATCCTGGTCAACCTGCTGGTCATCACCGGGCTGCTGCGCTTCGTGCTGAAGATGCCCGATGCCTTGGTCTTCGGCCGCATCCTGCCGGCGACCGGCATGATGCTGTTCCTCAGCACCGCGTACTACGCCTGGCTCGCCTACCGCCTGGCGCAAAGGACCGGCCGCAGCGACGTCTGCGCCTTGCCCTCCGGCGTCAGCGTGCCGCACATGT
>DATKQA010000210.1:0-5830 GCA_035523835.1 Candidatus Sulfotelmatobacter sp. | reverse complement strand
CGGCGGCGCCCCAGGGTGCCGGGAACTACGGCGCCGCGCCGTGGCTGGTGCGCAGCTACGCCGTTGCCGTGGTGCCGAGCGTGCGGGCCTTCGCCGATCTGCGCCACGCGGCGGCGCCGCCGAAATATGGCCTCGGCTTCTTCGGCGTCGGCAATCCGGTCTTCGCCGCCAGCGTGCCGAAGCCCGACAAGGCCGCCAACGATCCCTGTGCCGAACGGCGCAATCTCCGCGCCGTCGTGGCGCAACTGCCGGCGCTGCCCGAAACGGCCGACGAGCTGCGCGCGCTCGGCAAGTCGGCCGGCGGGCCGGGCGCCAAGATCCTGCTTGGCAAGGCGGCCACCAAGAGCGCGGTGAGCGGCGGCGAAATGAACGGCGCACGGCTGATCGCCTTCGCCACCCATGGCCTCCTGCCGAGCGATCTGGTGTGCGAGGCGGAACCGGCCCTGGCGCTGACCCCCGGCCCGAGCAATGCGCCTGCCGATGATGGCTTGCTCAAGGCCAGCGACATCACCGCGCTGCATCTCGATGCTGCGCTGGTGATTCTTTCGGCCTGCAATACCGCCGGCGCCGACGGCCGGCTGAGTGGCGAGAGCCTATCGGGCCTGGTGCGCGCCTTCTTCTTCGCCGGCGGGCGGAACGTGCTGGCGACGCACTGGGAGATTCCATCCAAGCCGACCGTCGAACTCACCACCGGCACCATCCAGGCCGCGGCGCGGAACGGCGGCGACTGGGCCGACGGCCTGCGCGAGGCGCAGTTGAAGCTGCTGCAAAACCCGGCGACGGCGCATCCCCTGTTCTGGGGCGCCTTCGTCCTGGTCGGCGCCGGCTAGTTCTCCGCGAGGTCAGCGTACCTTCGTCGCCGCGAAGCGTGCCGGCGGGTCGGCGAATTCCGCCTGCGCCTCGACCAGGCGCATTTCCGCCGCGCCGACGCTCATCCGCAGCACGCCGAAGGTCGCGGCGACCGATCGCACCAGCGCGTTCGGCACCGGCCGGCCGAGCAGGCGATGGCCGAGGAACAGCGCGGCGAACAGATCGCCGGAACCGTTCGGCACCTGCGGCAGCCGGGGCGTCGCCACCAGCCAGGCGCCGCCGTCGTCGAGCGCCAGGGTCTCGATCATGGTGGCATCGCCGCCCTCGCGGTTGAGTGAGGTGCAGACCACGCATTTCGGGCCGCGCGCGCGCAAGGCATCGCCGGCGGCGAGCGCATCGGCGAGCGAGCCGATCTTCCGCCCGGTGAGCCATTCCAGCTCGAACTGGTTCGGCGTCACGATATCGGCCGCCGGCACCGCCTGTTCGCTGAGAAAGGCCGCCACCTCGGGCCGGACATAGAGGCCGCGGTCGGCATCGCCGAGCACGGGATCGCAGAGATATCTGACGGTGCCTTGGGCCCGCGCCCGGGCCAGCGTATGGAGCAGCACGGCGCCGGTATCGGTGCTGCCGAGGTAGCCGGAGAGCACGCCGTCGAGCCCGCCGAGCGCGCCATGTGCGGCCAGCCCGTCGGCCAGTTCGCGCACCTGCTCGGCCGGCAGGACACGGCCGCGAAAGGCGCCGTGGCCGGGATGATGGGCCAGCAGCACGGTCGGCAGCAGCAGGACCTCGAAGCCGAGCCGCTCCAGCGGCAGCACGGCGGCCCCGGCGCCGACATGGCCGGAAACCACCTGGGAAAGAAAGGCGAGGAGCCGCAAGCTTTTGGCCGTCCGGAGAGTCTATGTTGCACTGCACCTTGCCACAGGCGAGGCTTCCTTTGTAGTCTCGCCCGTCACCGATCGGGGAAACATCGCCATGTCGACGAGCGTCCGCCCGCGCCGCAGCCTGCTTTACATGCCGGGCTCCAACGCCCGCGCCCTGGAGAAGGCGAAAACCCTGCCGGCCGACGGCCTGATCCTCGACCTCGAGGATGCGGTAGCGCCGGATGCCAAGGCGGTCGGCCGCGAGCAGGTCTGCAACGCGGTCAAGGGCGGCGGCTATGGCGGCCGCGAGCTGGTGATCCGCATCAACGGCCTGGATACGCCCTGGGGCAAGGACGATCTCGCCGCGGCGGCGGCGGCCAAGCCCGATGCCGTGCTGGTGCCCAAGGTGGAGAGCGCGGCGCAGGTGCAGGCAGTGGAAGCCTTGTTGGACATGCATCGCGCCCCGGCGGAAACAACGATCTGGTGCATGATGGAAACGCCGCTCGGCATCCTGCATGCCGAGGCCATCGCCGGGGCGTCGCAGCGCGTCGCCTGCCTGGTGCTCGGCACCTCCGACTTGACCAAGGATCTGCATGCCCGGCACACGCCGCTCCGCCTGCCGATGCTGACGTCGCTGACGCTCTGCCTGCTGGCCGGCCGCGCCCATGGCCTTACCGTGCTCGACGGCGTGCACCTTGATCTCGCCGACGATGCCGGCTTCCTCGAAGCCTGCCGTCAGGGCCTCGAGCTTGGCTTCGACGGCAAGACCCTGATCCATCCGAAGCAGGTCGAGCCCTGCAATGCCGTGTTCGCGCCATCGCCGGAGGAGGTCGCGGACGCGCGCAAGATCATCGCCGCCTTCGAGGCGGCCACGGCCGCCGGCAAGGGCGTCGTGCTGGTCGACGGCAAGCTGATCGAGAACCTGCACGTGGAAGCGGCGCAGCGCACGGTGGCGCTCGCCGACGCTATCGAGCGCCTGCGGCGGGCCGCGGCATGAGCAAGACCGTCGCCGGCAATTTCTTCGAGGATTTCCGCCTCGGCCAGGAACTGCACCATGCCACGCCACGTACCCTGACCGAGGGCGACACGGCACTCTATACCGCGCTCTACGGCGCGCGCTTCGCTCTGCAATCGGCTGACGATTTCGCCCTCAACTGCGGCCTGCCGCAGGCGCCGATCGACGACCTCCTGGTGTTCCACGTGGTCTTCGGCAAGACCGTGCCGGATGTGTCGCTCAATGCCATCGCCAATCTCGGCTATGCCGAGTGCCGCTTCCTGGTCCCGGTCTTTCCCGGCGATACGCTCTCGGCGGTTTCCACGGTGATCGGCCTGAAGGAGAATTCCAACCGCCAGACCGGCGTCGTCTATGTGCGCTCGGTCGGCAGCAACCAGGCCGGCGAGAAGGTGCTGGAATATGTCCGCTGGGTCATGGTGCGCAAGCGCGATGCAGCGGCGCCGGCGCCCGGCAACGAGGTGCCGAAGCTCGCCGATCGGGTCGCGCCGACCGCTTTGGCGGTGCCGGGCGATCTGCATTTCCGCGACTATGACGAAGGGCTCGGCGGTTCGGCCCATTGCTTCGAGGATTATGCCGTCGGCGAGAAGATCGATCATCGCGACGGCATGACCATCGAGGAAGCCGAGCACATGCTGGCGACGCGGCTCTATCAGAACACGGCGCGCGTGCATTTCAACCAGCATGCCGAGGGCCAGGGCCGCTTCGGCCGCCGGCTCGTCTACGGTGGCCACGTCATCAGCCTGGCGCGCGCCTTGAGCTTCAACGGCCTGGCCAATGCCTGCAAGCTCGCCGCCATCAACGGCGGCCGCCATGTCGCGCCCTGTTTCGGCGGCGATACCGTCTACGCCTGGTCCGAAGTGCTGGACAAGAGCGATATCGTCGGGCGAGCCGACGTCGGCGCGCTCCGGCTGCGCACCATCGCCGCCAAGGACCATCCGTGCGCGGATTTTCCGGCCGCGGCGGCCGACGGCAAATACCCGGAAGCGGTGATCCTCGACCTCGACTATTGGGCGTTGATCCCGCGACGCCGGGGTTGAGGCCGTCGCGCGCAGCGTTCGGGGCGCTCTGGTGGCGCCGGCGATGCCCGTTATGTTAGCTTTGCTAAGGTTGTACCAGGGGCGCCAAGACGCGTCCGGTCAGGGAGGAAGTCGATCGTGCAGTCACAAACGACGCCGCGTGGTGCCTGGGGCATCGCGGCGCTCTTGTTCCTGTTCATGCTGGTGAATTTCGCCGACAAGGTGGTGGTCGGCCTGGCCGCCGTGCCGATCATGCAGGAACTGAAGCTCACGCCGCAGCAATTCGGCTTCCTCGGCTCGGCGTTCTTTCTGCTGTTCTCGGTGGCCGCCGTGGTGGTCGGCTTCATCGTCAATCGCGTGTCGGCGCGCTGGGTGATCCTGGTGCTGGCCGCGGTCTGGGCCCTGGTGCAGTTTCCGATGCTCGGCCCGGTCGGCTTCACCACCATCGCCGCCTGCCGCATCATGCTCGGCGCCGGCGAGGGTCCCGCCGCGTCGGTGGCGCTGCACGGCATGTACAAATGGTTTCCCGATGCCAAGCGCGCCTTGCCGACCGCGATCCTCAGCCAGGGTTCGGCGGTCGGCGTGATCGTGGCGCTGCCGGCGCTCAATTGGGTGATCGTGCATTATTCCTGGCATTGGGCCTTTGGCGCTCTCGGCCTGGCCGGCCTCTGCTGGTGCCTGCTGTGGCTGATCTTCGGGCGCGAGGGGCCGCTGCTTGACGAGACCAGCGAAGGTGGTCCGGCGCTGCTCCGTCAGCCCTATAGCCGGCTGCTGTTCTGCCGGACCTATATCGGCTGCTGCCTGGCGCTGTTCGGCGCCTATTGGGCATTGTCCCTCGGCCTCACCTGGTTCACGCCGTTCATCGTCAAGGGCCTCGGCATTTCCCAGAGCAGCGCCGGCTGGATCGCCACCCTGCCCTGGCTGATGGGCGCGATCGTGGTGATCGCCACCGGCTTGATCTCGGAACGCCTCCTGGCGGCCGGGGTTTCGACCCGGCTGGCGCGCGGCGTGCTCGGCGCGGCGCCGATGGTGGTCGGCGCGCTTCTGCTGTTCCTGCTGCCGCGGGTCGAGGATAATGTCTGGCGCATCGCGATCCTGGTGGTTGGCACCGGCCTCACCGGCTCGATCTATGTGGTCTGTCCGCCGATGATCGGCGAGTTCGTGCCGGTTGCCCAGCGCGGCGCCATGCTGGCGATCGCCGGCGCGGTCTATTCGCTGGCCGGCGTCCTGGCCCCGACCGTCAACGGCGGCGTGATCGAAGCCGCGGCAACGCCCTTGCAGGGCTATCTCAACGGCTTTCAGATCACGGCGCTGGTACAGTTAGCCGGCGGCATCATCGGCCTGCTGCTGCTCTGGCCGGCAAGCGAGCGGGCGCGCCTGAGGCTTGCCGCGGCGTGATCCTGACCGGGTCGGAGGGTGCATCGATGTCGAACGCCAATCTGGAGCATTTCAATCCCGAGCTCTTGCGCGCCCTGCCCGATACCGGGCCGGTGGTGATGGCCAACATGCTGCGCTTCCGCGCCCGCTCGCTCGACGGCAATGGATCGGGCTGGGACGCTTACCAGCGCTACAGCGCCGCGGTGATCAAGCTGATCAAGGCCTGCGGCGGCACCATCGTCTGGGCCGGCGAGGTGGAGGGTGTCGCGCTCGGCGTGCCTGAGGGGAGCCGCTGGGACTATATGGTGCTGGTGCGCTATCCGAGCCGCGCGGCCTTCATCGCCATGGTCACCTCGGCGGAATATGCCGCGGCCAACGTGCATCGCCGCAACGGCGCCGAGGACCACGTCATCCTGGCGGTCAAGCAGACCTACGCCAAGACCGGCTGATCGCCGCGGACGGCGCGGCAACGGCCGATTGTCGCCCGAATTCAGAGTTTCGCGACCAGCGCGGCGAGCTGGTCGGCGCACTGGCCCCAGCCTCGCTGGAAGCCCATCTTCTCGTGCATCTCCCGGTCGGCCACGGTCCAATGGCGCACCAGCGCGGTATATCCGGTTTTGCCGCCATGGTCGGCGAAGCTCAGGATCACCGTCATGAAAGGTTTGTCGGAGGGTTCCCACGCCCTGGTGTAGGCATTGGTGAAGACCAACCGCTCGTTCTCGACGACTTCGAGATAGACGCCGCGGTTCGGC